>NZ_SZWJ01000031.1:0-47825 GCF_012184455.1 Caulobacter sp. SSI4214
CCTCCGCCCCTACGGCCCGGGCCAGGGCCGCCACGCGGTCCACGGCCCGGACGCCGTCCCAGTCGAGCAAGGCCTTGTCGCGCCCCATCCGTCGGGACGCGCCGCCGCAAAGGATGATGGCGCCAAGACAACTCATGCCCGAAGCTTAGCAGGATTTCCCGCCGCTCTTCCAAGCGCCGCCCGAAGCGGTCTAGTCTCCGGCCCCGCGAAGGGACCAAACAAGAATGAGCCAGCCTGCCGAGCGCCAGCGTCGCCGCACCACCCAAAGCGCCACGATCCGTGACGTGGCCGCGCGGGCGGGCGTGTCGCCGATGACGGTCTCGCGGGTGATCAACCGGGAAAGCACCGTCAAGGAAGAGACGCGGGCCCTGGTCGAGAAGGCGATCGCCGAGCTGAACTACGCGCCCAACCCGGCGGCCCGTAGCCTGGCCGGCAGCGCGCCCTTCCGCATCGGCCTGCTCTATGACAACCCCTCCACCGGCTATCTGTCGGAGTTTCTCGTCGGGGCCCTGGACGAGAGCAGCCGCACCGGCGCCCAGATCGTCATCGAGAAGTGCGCCGAGCCCGAACTGGCGGGCGCCACCCTGACCCGTCTGCTGAAGACCGGCGTCGATGGCGTGATCCTGCCGCCGCCGCTGTGCGAGTCGCCGCAGGTGCTGGCCGAGGTGAAGGCCGCCGGCGCCGCCGCCGTGGCCGTCGCGCCGGGCATGGCCAGCGCCGACATGGCCACGATCCGCATCGACAACGAAGCCGCCGCCTTCGAGCTGACCCAGCACCTGGTCGGTCTGGGCCACCGCCGGTTCGGCTTCATCAAGGGCCACCCTAACCAGACCGTCAGCCAGCAGCGCCTGGACGGCTTCATGTCGGCCCTGAAGGTCGCCGGCGTGCCGATGGAGGATATCCGGGTCGAGCAAGGCTATTTCACCTATCGCTCGGGCCTGGAGGCGGCCGAGCGGCTGTTGTCGGCCGACTCTCGCCCCACGGCCGTCTTCGCCGCCAATGACGACATGGCCGCCGCCGCCGCGGGCTTGGCTCATCGCCTGGGCCTGGACGTGCCGGGCGACATCTCGATCGTCGGCTTCGACGACACCTCGATCGCCGACAACATCTGGCCAGCCCTGACCACGGTCCACCAACCGATCGCCGCCATGGCCCGTGCGGCCGTCGATCTGGCGCTGGAGGAGATCCGGCGCCATCGCGACGGCGGCGGCGAGCCTCGCCAGCTGATGCATCCGCACACGCTGATCGTGCGGGATTCCTCGGGACCGGTTCCGGAATAGACCGCCTCTCCCGGCGCGAGAAGCCGGCCCCGCCGCGAAGCGTTGGGCGGGTCGGCTCAAATTGGTCTGACAACGCGCTTGCCGTCTCCACATGTTAGCGCTACCAAGCATTTGACGAACGAGCGCCGCCGGCCGTATCCGGCAGCCTTCAGACGCTCGACAAAGGGGAGACGACGCCATGGGCGTGAGCGAATTCCTGCCGGAAGATTGGAAAACCGCGACCTTGCTGGGTCGCATCGACTTTGGCGAAGGCCCGACGCCGGTTCTGGTGCGCGGCGGCCGCGTCGAGGACGTCTCCAAGATCGCTCCCACCGTCGCCGACCTGATGAACGCCTATGGCGCCGACGCCGAAATCCCGCGCGGCGAGGACAAGGGCCCGCTGGAAGCCCTGGATCTACGCCCGGTCTGGGAAGACCCCGACGGCGCCGCGCCCGTGAAGCTGCTGGCCCCCGTCGACCTGCAGTGCCTGAAGGCCGCCGGCGTGACCTTCGCCGTCTCCACCCTGGAACGGGTCATCGAGGAGCGCGCGCGGGGCGACGCCGCCGCCGCCCTGCGGATCCGCGAACAGCTGTCGGCCAGCATGGGCGGCGATCTGAAGAGCGTGAACCCGGGCTCGGAGGGCGCGGCGCGCCTGAAGCAGACCCTGATCAACGACGGCCTGTGGTCGCAGTACCTGGAGGTCGCCATCGGCCCCGACGCCGAGATCTTCACCAAGGGTCCCACGCTGTCGTCGATGGGCTGGGGCGATCATGTCGGCGTCCGCGCCGACAGCTCTTGGAACAATCCGGAGCCCGAAATCGTCCTGCTGTGCGACGGCGCCGGCCAGATCCGGGGCGCGTCGCTGGGCAACGACGTCAATCTGCGCGACTTCGAGGGCCGCTCGGCCCTGCTGCTCAGCAAGGCCAAGGACAACAACGCCAGCTGCGCCATCGGCCCGTTCTTCCGCCTGTTCGACGACGGCTTCAGCCTCGACGACGTGCGCTCGGCCGAGGTCGAGCTGAAGATCACCGGTCGCGACAACTTCGTGCTCGATGGCAGGTCGAACATGAGTCTGATCAGCCGCGACCCCGCCGTGCTGGCCGGCCAGGCCCACGGCAAGCAGCACCAGTATCCGGACGGCTTCGTCCTGTTCCTGGGCACCATGTTCGCGCCGATTCAGGACCGCGACGCGCCCGGCCAGGGCTTCACGCACAAGGTAGGCGACCGCGTCCGCGTCTCGACGCCGAAGCTGGGCGTGCTCGAGAACGAGGTCACCACCTGCGACCAGGCCAAGCCCTGGACCTTCGGCATCTCGGCCCTGATCCGCAATCTGGCCGGTCGCGGCCTGCTCTGATCAGCGCCGCCTTGCTCCAATCCCTCTTGTCACGGTCGTAAGCAGCATGTCCTCAGCCATCTATCCCAGCCTGAAGGGCAAGCGCGTCGTCATCACCGGCGGCGGATCCGGCATCGGCGCCGGCCTCGTCGCGGGCTTTGTCCGCCAGGGGGCCGAGGTGATCTTCCTCGACATCGTCGATGAGGATTCCAACGCCCTGGTCGCCCAGTTGTCGGGCGGCGCGGCCATCACGCCGGTCTACAGGCGTTGCGACCTGATGGACCTGGCGGGACTCAAGGCCGTGCTGGCCGAGATCGGCGACATCGACGTGCTGGTCAACAACGCCGGCAATGACGACCGCCACAGCCTGGCCGATCTGACGCCGGAATACTGGGACAACCGCATCGGCGTGAACCTGCGCCACATGGTGTTCGCGGCCCAGGCGGTCGCGCCGGGCATGGCCCGGCGCGGCGGCGGCGCGATCATCAATTTCGGCTCGATCAGCTGGCACCTGGGTCTGGAGGACCTGGTCCTCTACGAAACGGCGAAGGCCGGCATCGAGGGCATGACCCGGGCGCTGGCCCGCGAACTGGGTCCCGACGACATCCGCGTCACCTGCGTGGTGCCCGGCAACGTCAAGACCAAGCGCCAGGAGAAGTGGTACACGCCCGAAGGCGAGGCCGAGATCGTCAAGGCCCAGTGCCTGAAGGGCCGCATCCTGCCCGACAACGTCGCCTCGCTGGTGCTGTTCCTGGCCTCGGACGACGCTTCGCTGTGCACCGGCCACGAGTATTGGATCGACGCCGGCTGGCGGTGACCGGCGCGGCCGCGCGCGCGTTGGGGCTTCCATGGAGGCCTTCGCCGCCTTATCGAACGGCCAACATCGGTTTTACGGAGAACGGTCGAGCATGAACGCCGTCACCTGCGTCTGGGATCTGAAGGCCACCCTGGGCGAGGGCCCGATCTGGTATGACGACAGCCTGTGGTTCGTCGACATCAAGAGCCACAAGATCCACAACTACAACCCGGCCACCGATGAGCGCTTCAGCTTCGACGCGCCGGAGCCGGTGACGTTCATCGCCCCATTGGCCCCGAACGCGCGCGCCGGCTTTGTCGTCGGCCTGAAAAGCGGCCTGCACCGCTTCCACCCGGTGATGGGCGGCTTCAAGCCGCTGATCCAGGTGGAGTCGGCCGAACTGAACAACCGTCCCAACGACGCGACCGTCGATCATGGCGGCCGCCTGTGGTTCGGCACCATGCACGATGAAGAAGAGGCCAAGAGCGGCTCGCTTTACCGCATGGACTCCACCGGCGTGGCGCGGATGGACAAGGACATCTGCATCACCAACGGCCCGTGCGTCTCGCCCGACGGCAAGACCCTCTACCACACCGACACCCTGGAAAAGATCATCTGGGCGTATGACCTCGCCGAGGACGGGACGCTGTCGAACAAGCGCGGCTTCGTGAACTTTCAGGGCGAAAACGCGGTCTATCCGGACGGATCGGTGGTTGATTCGGAAGGTTATCTATGGACCGCCCTGTGGGGCGGCTTTGGCGTCGTCCGCATCTCGCCCGCCGGCGAACTGGTGGCCCGCATTGAACTGCCGGCGCCCAACGTGACCAAGCCCTGCTTCGGCGGGCCCGATCTGAAGACGCTTTACTTCACCACCGCCCGCAAGGGCCTGAGCGACGAGACCCTGGCCCAGTACCCACTGTCCGGCGGTCTGTTCGGCGTTCGGGTCGACGTCGCGGGCCAGCCCCAATACGAGGTTCGCCTTGCCTGAACGCACGCCCCGCCGGTTCCGGTCCCGCGATTGGTTCGATAACCCCGACCACATCGACATGACCGCGCTCTATCTGGAGCGCTTCATGAATTACGGGATCACGCCGGAGGAGTTGCGAAGCGGCAAGCCGATCATCGGCATCGCCCAGACCGGCAGCGACATCTCGCCCTGCAACCGCATCCACCTGGACCTCGTCCAGCGGGTGCGGGACGGGATCCGCGACGCCGGGGGCATCCCCATGGAGTTTCCGGTCCATCCGATCTTCGAGAACTGCCGTCGTCCGACGGCGGCGCTGGACCGGAACCTCTCCTATCTGGGTCTCGTCGAGACCCTGCACGGCTACCCGATCGACGCCGTCGTCCTGACCACCGGCTGCGACAAGACCACCCCGGCGGGGATCATGGCCGCCACCACGGTCAACATCCCGGCCATCGTCCTCTCCGGCGGTCCGATGCTGGATGGCTGGCACGAGGGCGAGTTGGTCGGCTCGGGTACGGTGATCTGGCGCTCGCGCCGCAAGCTGGCGGCCGGCGAGATCACGGAAGAAGAGTTCATCGACCGCGCCGCCAGCTCGGCGCCGTCGGCGGGCCACTGCAACACCATGGGCACGGCCTCGACCATGAACGCCGTCGCCGAGGCCCTGGGCCTGTCGCTGACCGGCTGCGCGGCCATTCCCGCCCCGTACCGCGAGCGCGGCCAGATGGCCTACAAGACCGGCCAGCGGATCGTCGACCTGGCCTATGAGGACGTCAAGCCGCTCGACATCCTCACCAAGAAGGCCTTCGAGAACGCCATCGCCCTGGTGGCGGCGGCCGGCGGCTCGACCAACGCCCAGCCGCACATCGTGGCCATGGCCCGTCACGCCGGCGTCGAGATCACCGCCGACGACTGGCGCGCGGCCTACGACATCCCGCTGATCGTCAACATGCAGCCGGCCGGCAAGTACCTGGGCGAGCGCTTCCATCGGGCCGGCGGCGCGCCGGCGGTGCTGTGGGAGCTGCTCCAGAACGGCCGCCTGCACGGCGACGTCCTGACCGTCACCGGCAAGACCATGGGCGAGAACCTGGACGGCCGCGAGACCACCGACCGCGAGGTGATCTTCCCCTACGCCCAGCCGCTCGCCGAAAAGGCTGGCTTCCTGGTGCTGAAGGGCAACCTGTTCGACTTCGCGATCATGAAGTCCAGCGTCATCGGCGCCGACTTCCGCGCGCGCTACCTGTCGGAGCCCGGCAAAGAGGGCGTCTTCGAGGCCCGCGCCATCGTGTTCGACGGCTCGGACGACTATCACAAGCGGATCAACGACCCGGCCCTTAAGATCGACGAGCGCTGCATTCTCGTCATCCGCGGCGCGGGTCCGATCGGCTGGCCCGGCTCGGCCGAGGTCGTCAACATGCAGCCGCCGGATCACCTCTTGAAGAAAGGGATCATGAGCCTGCCCACCCTGGGCGACGGCCGCCAGTCGGGCACCGCCGACAGCCCTTCGATCCTGAACGCCTCGCCCGAGAGCGCGGTGGGCGGCGGCCTGTCGTGGCTGCGCACCGGCGACACGATCCGCATCGACCTCAACACCGGCCGCTGCGACGCCCTGGTGGACGAGGCGACCATCGCCGAGCGCAAGAAGGAGGGCATTCCCGCCACGCCGGCGACCATGACGCCCTGGCAGGAGATCTACCGCGCCCACACCGGCCAGCTCGAGACCGGCGGGGTGCTGGAGTTCGCGGTCAAGTACCAGGACCTGGCCTCCAAGCTGCCCCGGCACAATCACTAGAGCGTGATAGCCGAAAGTGTGAGCGGCTTCGGCGGTTATCACGCTCTAAATGTTTGATCTGAAGCCTTATTTTCCGCTCGAATGATTCCATTCAAGCGGATAAGGCTCTAAGGACAAAAGCCCCCGGAGCGGTCCGGGGGCTTTCTTCTTGGCCCCTGGCCTTGTCGGGCGCGGCTTGCGAGGATGCCTCCGGGAGGGTCCCGCCTTGCAAGATTTCGAGCCCCTTGTCGTCGCCGCGCGCCAGGCCCGGACCGCCGGCCATCCCGACCAGGCCCGCGAGCTCTACGCCAAGGCCGCCGAGCGGGCTCGCGCCGCCGGCGCCGCCGCGCCGCTGGCCCATGCGCTGCGTCACATCTCTGATCTGGATCGCGAGGCCGGCCAGGTCGAGCAGGCGCTGGCGGCCGCCGACGAGGCCGTCGGCCTCTATCGCGCCAGCCCGGACGCCACGCCGCTGGACCTCGCCAACGCCCTGCGGCTGTCGGCCCTGGCGCGCGAGGCCTTGGGACGCCCCGCGGTCGACCTGTGGCGCGAGGCCGGCGCGCTCTACCTGGCCGCCGACGTCGAGGCGGGCGTGGAGGAGGCCGAAAGACGACTGGGCGTTCGGCTCAGCGGCCGATGACCGGGCGTCTCGGTAAACAAGCTTGACCACTGCAAGGGGATTAAGAAATCCCTAAAAAACTTGCGGTCAATTGTAAAATTCTCTTCTCGGTTGAAACTCAAAATGAGGCTATGGTGATTGCCCTAAGGGGAATTACTTAGCGCGGACGGCATGTTGTCGGTGAGCCAGGCCTTAGAGGAACGCAAGGAGTCGCCGGCCTTGGTGGTCGTGACGACGGCGTTTCAACTCGCCCTGGTGGTGCTGGTCTGGCTGCTGGCCCTGGTTCCGGCCGCGGTGGCCGCCTTAACGATGTTCGCGATCAAGATGATACGCCGCGCATTGGGCCGCACCCCGCCCGCCGGCGGCTCTACGGTGTTTTGAGAATGGAAGCGCGGCAAGCGACCAACGGCTTCGATCAGACAATTGAGGCGCGCTGGAACGCTCAGGACACCATCGTCACCGCCGGACCGCCCCTACGCCACCGGCCCGCCTCGCGGCGGTAGATATAGACGCCCCCGTGGGCGCACAGAGCCCCGCAAACCGTGGACTCGTAGATCGCCGCTGTCCGCCCCCGAGTATCGATCAGCGGCGCCGACAGCACCGAAATCCATAGGCGTGAGCCCGCCTTTTGACCCGCGAGATCCTCGGGGGTCGCCCTCCGCGTTCCAGCGGGCAGGTGGTCAAGGAGATCCGGACAGGCCTCGAAAAGCCCCATAGGAGGGCGCGACGCGGCGATGGCGCGGAGACTCCTTGGCAAGTTTCCGCGCGCCATGGCGAAAATGGCGTCGAAACGCCCTCCTCCGCCATCGAAGACCCGCCAACCCGATCGAGCCTTTTCGGCCAGGACTTGCGCGCCCAAGGCGCAGACGCGCGCCGGAGCTGAACGAGGTGACGCGGCGACAGCGGGCTCTCCCGACAAGGCGAGCAGGCCAACGAGCGCAAGAGTTTTCAGCGACGTGAAGGCCATGTTCGGAACCTGATGGTCGAAACGCATGATTTACATTCGTAGTTCGTAAGTGAATCTTCGTCAAATGACGTCGCTTCTTCCGGTTTGCGTCTGCTATCGAAGCGTATGGTGGGATGAATCCCCCGCGCCAGCAGCGGTCGCCTGAACCACCGCTTGCGCGCTGATACCGGTAACACTAAGGTCGCCGGCAACTAGAGGTCCGACAAGGACCATAGGCATCAAAGCGGGCCACGCGGCCCAACGGGGAGGACACCTGTGGCTTCAGTTTCCAACGCCGGTCCCAGCGCGGGGATGAGCGCCGAGGGCGCGAAGGTCAATATGGCCTTCGTGGCCGCGATCGTCGCCGTCGCCACCATCGGCGGCTTCATGTTCGGCTACGACAGCGGCGTCATCAACGGCACCCAGACGGGCCTGAAGGCCGCCTTCAACCTGACCGAGGCCGGCGAGGGCCTCAACGTCGCCGCCATCCTGCTGGGCTGCGCGTTCGGCGCGTTCGCGGCCGGCCGCCTGGCCGACGTCTGGGGCCGCCGCACGGTGATGATCATCTCGGCCCTGCTATTCGTGATCAGCGCCCTGGGCACCGGCGCGGCCCACACCTCGCTGGTCTTCGTGCTGTTCCGCCTGGTCGGCGGCCTGGGCGTCGGCGCCGCCTCGGTGCTGTGCCCGGTCTACATCTCGGAAGTCACCCCGGCCAATATCCGCGGCCGCCTGTCGTCCGTGCAGCAGATCATGATCATCATCGGCCTGACCGGCGCCTTCCTGGCCAACTACGCCCTGGCCCACACCGCCGGCAGCTCGACCGCGACCTTCTGGCTGGGCCTGCCGGCCTGGCGCTGGATGTTCTGGATGCAGGTCATCCCGGCCGGCGTCTTCTTCCTCTGCCTGCTGGGCATCCCCGAGAGCCCCCGCTACCTGGTCGCCAAGGGCCAGGACGCCAAGGCCGAGGCGATCCTGTCGCGCCTGTTCGGCGAAGGCCAAGGCGCCAAGAAGGTCGCGGAAATCCGCGCCTCGCTGGCGGCCGACCACCAGCCCAAGTTCTCGGACCTGCTGGACCCGGTGACCAAGAAGCTGCGCGTCATCCTGTGGGCTGGCCTCGTGCTGGCCGTGTTCCAGCAGCTGGTCGGCATCAACATCGTCTTCTACTACGGCTCGGTGCTGTGGCAGTCGGTGGGCTTCACCGAGGACGACAGCCTGAAGATCAACATCCTGTCCGGCTCGCTGTCGATCCTGGCCTGCCTGCTGGCGATCGGCCTGATCGACAAGATCGGCCGCAAGCCGCTGCTGCTGATCGGCTCGGCCGGCATGGCGGCGACCCTGGCCGTGATGACCTGGTGCTTCTCGACCGCCACCACGGTGAACGGCGCCCTGCACCTGGATCCCAGCGTCGGCCCGATCGCCCTGGTCGCCGCCAACCTCTACGTGATCTTCTTCAACCTCTCCTGGGGCCCGGTCATGTGGGTGATGCTGGGCGAGATGTTCCCCAACCAGATGCGCGGCTCGGCCCTGGCCGTCTGCGGCTTCGCCCAGTGGATCGCCAACTTCGCGATCTCGTTCAGCTTCCCGATCATGAAGAAGGCCAGCCTGCCGGCGACCTACGGCTTCTACGCCGTCTGCGCCGTGGTCTCCTACTTCCTGGTTCAGAAGCTGATCCACGAGACCCGCGGCCGCGAGCTCGAGGCGATGGAAGGTTAGAGCGTGATAGCCGAAAGTGTGAGCGGTTTCGGCGGTTATCACGCTCTAAATGTTTGATTTAGAGCCTTATTTTCCGCTCGAATGATTCCATTCGAGCGGATAAGGCTCTAGGCGCGTCAGTTCCTCCCCGCATCGCGGGGGAGCATCTTGGTCAAAAAGCGCCCGGAGGCCTCGGCTTCCGGGCGTTTTCTTTTGCGCGTACACCTGAATGACATCGCCGGACCAACCTGGCCCGAGCCCAACAAACACGTCCGCGTCCGGGAGCCCCCTGCCCGCCAAGTCGGCGCGGTTTCGAAACTTCCGATACCGGACCCCGGACTGGAGCGTGACAGCCGAAAGTGTAAGCGGTTTCGGCGGTTATCACGCTCTAAATGTTTGATTTAGAGGCCTCTAAAGACGCCTCAGCCCAGCAGATGACGCATGGTCTGGGCGACCACCTGGGTCAGGGCGGCGCGGTTGGCCGCCGGCGCGTCGGCCTCGTGGACCAGCAGGCCTTCGAAGAGCAGGCCCACCACGTCGCTGCGG
This sequence comes from Caulobacter sp. SSI4214, assembly GCF_012184455.1. Lineage (NCBI taxonomy): Bacteria > Pseudomonadati > Pseudomonadota > Alphaproteobacteria > Caulobacterales > Caulobacteraceae > Caulobacter > Caulobacter sp. SSI4214. The sequence continues at coordinate 9,927 of NZ_SZWJ01000031.1, forward strand.
GCCTGGAGCTCGGCCTCGCTCCATTCCGGCCTGCGATTGGTTTCGAGCATCGTCTTGGCTCGGACGACCGCTTCCTCGACCGCCGCGTGTTGGAATTGCATGAGTCACACCCGAAATAGGAGGCGTCGCCCTTGACGTCGCCCCTTCGATGCCCGAAATGAGAATGAACGTTCATTCTCATTGGGCTGGACTTAGGCCCCGGTTTATCGCAAGTCAAGTCGTCCTCGCGTCCGGTTCGCCGCCTCCACGGAATCTTCATGCCGCGCTTCGTCCCTACCGGGATTTTCCAATGACCGACGAGATCGCTCCGGAAACGCCGACGGGCCGTCCCTCGCCGGAATCGCGTCGCCAGCAGATCCTGGACGCCGCCTGCGACCAGGTGCGCCAGCGGGGGTTCCACGGCGCCAGCATGGCCGACATCGCCAAGGCCGCCGGCCTCAGCGTCGGCCAGATCTACCGCTACTTCGAGAACAAGGAAGCGATCATCGCCGCCATCGTCGCCCAGGACCTGGCCGAGATGCGCGACAAGTTCGCCGAAATGGAAAGCCAGCCGGGCACCCTGCTGGACGCGCTGGACGATCACCTGCCCGACGCCCTCGACAAGTGCCTGGACCCCGGCCGCGCCGCCCTGGCGCTGGAAGTGCTGGCCGAGGCCGCGCGCAATCCGAAGGTCGCCGCCATCGTCCGCGCCGCCGACGCCCAGGAACGCGCCCTGGCCACGACCATGATGGAGCGCAATCGCCATCCCGACTGGAGCGAGTCAGAGTTCCAGGCCCGCTGCGAGGTGGTGGGACTGGTCTTCGACGGCCTCTTGATGCGCGGCATCAACCACCCGGACATCGACCGCCCGGCGGTCACCCAGGTGTTGCGTGCCACCATGCGCTATCTGCTGAGCTGAAAATCGCCGCTCAAGCGGGGAGTTTCGACACGCCGATTTCACCAAATGCCGGTTGAAATACGCGGGCGAGATGACATTTCCGCTAGGTCAGCGAAAAGCGGCTCCACGGAGGTTGACTCCGATCAGCGCCGTACCTATGTGCAGCCGACTTGAGAATGAACGTTCATTCTCACTTTGTTTATCATGCTGGACGCGTCAAGGGTAACAGCCCGCGCGGCCGCCGCATTCCGGGGTCAAACATGCAATTCCAACGCTCGGCCGTGACGACGGCCGTGGGACTCGCCGCCATCGCCCTCACGCTCGCCGCGTGCGGCAAAGGCCAAGGAGCCGGCGGCGCCGGCATGGGCATGGGCGGTCCGGCCGAGGTCGGCTATATCGTCGTCCAGCCCCAGAGCGTCGGCCTGACCACCGAGCTGGCCGGCCGCACCTCGGCCTATCTGGTCTCGGACGTGCGCCCGCAGGTGGGCGGGGTGATCAAGTCCCGCCTGTTCCAGGAAGGCTCGATCGTTCACGCGGGCCAGTCGCTGTACCAGATCGACCCGGCCACCTATCAGGCCACCTATAACAGCGCCGTCGCCGCCCTGGCCCAGGCCCAGGCCCAGGCGACCAGCGCCAAGCTGAAGGCCGACCGCTACAAGACCCTGGTCGAGACCGGCGCGGTGTCCAAGCAGGACAACGACGACGCCCAGGCCGCCGCCCTGCAGACGGCCGCCGCCGTCGCCGTGCAGAAGGCCGCCGTCGACAACGCCCGCATCAACCTGAACTACACCAAGGTCGCCGCGCCGATCTCGGGCCGGATCGGCAAGAGCTCGGTGACCCCGGGCGCCCTGGTCACGGCCAGCCAGGCCACGGCCCTGGCCACGGTGCAGGACCTGTCGAAGATCTATGTCGACGTCACCCAGACCTCGGCCGAGCTGCTGAAGCTCAAGGAGCAGTTCGCCAGCGGCAAGCTGGGCAAGGCCGGCTCGACCTCGGTCAGCCTGAAGCTCGAGGACGGCTCGACCTATCCGCTGGCGGGCTCGCTGGAGTTCTCGGACATCACCGTCGATCCGGGCACCGGCGCGGTCGGCCTGCGCGCGGTGTTCCCGAACCCGAATGGCGCGCTGCTGCCGGGCATGTACGTCCACGCCGTCCTGACCCAGGGCGTCGCCTCGGGCGGCGTGCTGGTGCCGCAGACCGCGATCCAACGCGATCCCAAGGGCAATGCGATGGTCAGCGTGGTCGGGGCCCAGGGCGCCGAGCCGCGGCCGGTCACGCTGGGCCAGACGGTCGGCGACAAGTGGCTGGTCACCGGCGGCCTGAAGCCCGGCGACAAGGTCATCACCGAGGGCCTGCAGAAGCTGCGCCCCGGCGTTCCGATCAAGCCGGTCCCGGCGGGTTCGGCGCCCGCCGCCCAAACCGCCCCTTCGGCCAAGCGCTAAGGCCAGGTTCCGATGCTTTCCCGTTTCTTCATCGACCGGCCCATCTTCGCGTGGGTCATCGCCATCGTGATCATGCTGGCCGGGGCGCTCGCCATCCGGACCCTGCCGGTCGCGCAATATCCCGACATCGCCCTGCCGCAGGTGTCGATCACCGCCGTCTATCCCGGCGCCTCGGCCAAGACGGTCGAGGACAGCGTCACCCAGGTCATCGAACAGAAGATGAAGGGCCTGGACGGCCTGGAATACATGTCGTCGACCAGCGACAGCTCGGGCACGGCCACCATCACCCTGACCTTCAAGGCCGGGGCGAACATCGACATCGCCCAGGTGCAGGTGCAGAACAAGCTGCAGACGGCCACCGCGCTGCTGCCGCAGGAGGTTCAGCAACAGGGCCTCACCGTCGCCAAGGCGGCGCGTAACTTCATGATGGTCGTGGGCCTCTATTCGGAGGACCCCAAGACCACCAACACCGACCTCGCCGACTATCTGGCCTCCAACATCCAGGACCCGCTGAGCCGCATCGACGGCGTCGGCGACATGCAGCTGTTCGGCGCGCAATACGCCATGCGCATCTGGCTGGATCCACAAAAGCTGGCCAGCTTCGGCCTGACCCCGGCGGACGTCGCCAACGCCATCAGGGCTCAGAACGCCCAGGTCTCGGCCGGCCAGCTGGGCGGCGCGCCGAACCTGCCGGGCACCGGCCTCAACGCCACCATCACCGCCCAGTCGCGCCTGCAGACCCCCGAGCAGTTCCGCGCCATCATCCTGAAGAACAGCACGGGCGGGGCCACGGTGCGCCTGGGCGACGTCGCCCGGGTCGAGCTGGGCGCCGAGAACTACGTCTCCGTGGCCAAGTTCAACGGGCACCCCGCCGCCGGCCTGGCCGTCAAGCTGGCCCCCGGCGCCAACGCGCTGAACACCGCCAAGGCCGTGAAGGCCAAGATGGCCCAGCTCGAGAAGAACTTCCCGGCCAGCTACAAGTACGTCGTCCCCTACGACTCGACGCCGTTCGTGAAGCTGTCGATCGAGGAAGTGGTCAAGACGCTGATCGAAGCCATCGTGCTGGTGTTCATCGTCATGTTCCTGTTCCTGCAGAACTGGCGCGCGACCCTGATCCCGACGATCGCCGTGCCCGTCGTGCTTCTGGGCACGTTCGGCGTGCTGGCGGCCTTCGGCTACTCGATCAACACCCTGACCATGTTCGGCCTGGTGCTGGCCATCGGCCTGCTGGTCGACGACGCCATCGTCGTGGTCGAGAACGTCGAGCGGGTGATGTCCGAGGAGGGCCTCTCGCCCGTCGAGGCCACCCGCAAGTCGATGAACGAGATCACCGGCGCCCTGATCGGCATCGCCCTGGTGCTGGCTGCGGTGTTCGTGCCCATGGCCTTCTTCGGCGGCTCGCAGGGCGTGATCTACCGGCAGTTCTCGATCACCATCGTCTCGGCCATGGCCCTGTCGGTGGTCGTCGCCCTGGTCCTCACCCCGGCCCTCTGCGCCACGCTGCTGAAGCCGGTCGAGAAGGGCCATCACGACGAGAAGACCGGCTTCTTCGGCTGGTTCAACCGCAGCTTCAACGACCTGTCGTCGCGCTATCAGGGCTCGGTCCGGGGCATCCTGGGCAAGAGCGGCCGCTACATGGCCGTCTACGCCGCGATCATCGTGGCCATGGGCCTGCTGTTCGTCCGCCTGCCCAGCGCCTTCCTGCCGGATGAGGACCAGGGGATCATGATCACCCTCGTCCAGCTGCCGGCCGGCGCGCCCGAGGAAAAGACCCTTGCCGTGCTGGACAAGGTGCGCGAGCACTTCCTGGTCGGCGAGAAGAACGCCGTGCAGTCGGTGTTCACCGTCTCGGGCTTCAGCTTCGCCGGCGCGGGCCAGAACGCCGGTCTGGCCTTCGTCCGCCTCAAGGACTTCGACCATCGCAAGGCCGGCCCGCTGAAGGCCCAGGCCGTGGCCGGTCGCGCCATGGCGGCGTTCAGCCAGATCCGCGACGCCATGGTGTTCGCGGTGATCCCGCCGGCCGTGCCGGAACTGGGCACCTCGTCGGGCTTCGACTTCCAGCTGCAGGATATCAGCGGCGTCGGCCACGACACCCTGATGCAGGCCCGGAACATGATGCTGGGCATGGCCTCGAAGGACCCGAACCTGGTGGGCGTGCGCCCCAACGGCCAGGACGACACCCCGCAGCTGAAGATCGAGGTCGACCAGGCCAAGGCCGGCGCCATGGGCCTGACCACCGCCGACATCAACAGCGCGCTCAGCTCGGCCTGGGGCGGGACCTATGTGAACGACTTCATCGACCGCGGTCGCGTGAAGAAGGTCTACATGCAGGCCGACGCCCCCTACCGCATGACGCCGGAAGACCTGAACCGCTGGTACGTGCGCAACAGCAGCGGCCAGATGGTCGCCTTCCCGGCCTTCGCCACCGCGTCGTGGACCTACGGCTCGCCGCGCCTGGAGCGCTATAACGGTCTGTCGTCCATGAACATCCAGGGCGCCCCGGCCCCGGGCAAGAGCTCGGGCCAGGCCATGGACGCGATGGAAAAGCTGGCCGCCAAGCTGCCGCCCGGCATCGGCTTCGAATGGACCGGCCTGTCGGCCCAGGAACGCGAGTCCGGCAACCAGGCCCCGGCCCTGTACGCCATCTCGATCCTGGTGGTGTTCCTGCTGCTGGCCGCTCTTTACGAGAGCTGGTCGATCCCGCTGGCGGTGATCATGGTCATTCCGCTGGGCGTCGTCGGCGCCCTGCTGGCCACCTTCGCCCGCGGCCTCAGCAACGACATCTACTTCCAGGTCGGCCTGCTGACGACCATGGGCCTGGCGTCCAAGAACGCCATCCTGATCGTCGAGTTCGCCAAGGACCTGTACGAGAAGGGCCTGTCCCTGATCGACGCCACCCTGGAAGCGGTCCGCATCCGTCTGCGTCCGATCATCATGACCTCGCTGGCCTTCGTCTTCGGCGTGCTGCCCCTGGCGATTTCCAACGGGGCGGGGTCCGGGGCCCAGCACGCCATCGGCACCGGCGTGATCGGCGGGATGCTGTCGGCCACCCTGCTGGCGATCTTCTTCGTCCCGCTGTTCTTCGTGGTGGTCGAGAAGGTCTTCAAACCCAAGCACGCCGGTCATGACGCGGCGGTCGCCCAGCAGGGCGGCGAGGCGTCGTCGACGGAGGCCCACTGATCATGCTGCGTAACCTTTCCCTGATCCTCGTCGCCTCCACGGCGCTCGGCGCCTGCACCCTGGCGCCCAAGTACGAGCGGCCGGCCTTGCCGGTCGCCCAGACCTGGTCGACGCCGACGCCGGAGCCGGCGACCTCGGTCACCGCCGCCGACCTCGACTGGCGCCAGGTGCTGGTCGATCCGCGCCTGCAAGGCGTGGTCGACCTGGCCCTGAAGCAGAACCGCGACCTGCGCGTGGCGGTGCTGAACATCGAGAAGGCCCGCGCCCAGTACGGCGTCCAACGCTCGGCCCTGTTCCCCGGCATCAACGCCGTGGGTAGCGAGACCCGGAGCCGCACGCCGGCCGTGGTCTCGCAGACCGGCAAGGCGTTCGACACCGAGGTCTACACCGCCTCGGTCGGCTTCACGGCCTATGAGCTGGACCTGTTCGGCCGCGTCCGCAGCCTGAACGCCTCGGCGCTGCAGAGCTATCTGGCCACCGAGGAGACCAGCCGCTCGGTGCGCGTCAGCCTGATCGCCGAGACCGCCAACGCCTGGCTGACCCTGGCCGCCGATCAGGATCGCCTGGCCCTGGCCAAGGACACGCTGGCGACCCGCGAGGAGTCGCTGCGCCTGACCCAGCAGCGGTTCGATGGCGGCGCGGGCTCGGCCCTCGACCTGCGCAACGCCCAGACCCTGGCGGAGACAGCGCGTTCGGACGTGGCGACCTACACCGCCCAGGTCGCCCAGGACCGCAACGCCCTGGTGCTGCTGGCCGGCGCGGACGTGCCCGCCAACCTGCTGCCGTCCGGCGGGATCCAGACAGCCAATATCCTGGCCGACCTGCCCGCCGGCCTGCCGTCGGACGTGCTGACGCGTCGTCCCGACGTCCTGGCCGCCGAGCATCAGCTGAGGGGCGCCAACGCCAATATCGGCGCGGCCCGCGCGGCCTTCTTCCCGCGCATCAGCCTGACCGGCTCGACGGGCACGACCAGCACCGACCTTGACGGCCTGTTCAAGAGCGGTACGGGGACCTGGAGCTTCACGCCCCAGATCAGCCTGCCGATCTTCGCCGGCGGGGCCAATGTCGCCAATCTGAGCAGCGCCAAGGCCAGCCGCGACATCGCCGTGGCGACCTATGAGAAGACCGTCCAGACGGCCTTCCGTGAGGTCTCCGACGCCCTGTCGGTGCGTAACACCATCACCGACCAGGTCTCGGCCCAGGAACGTCTGGTGGTCGCGGCCGCCGACAGCCAGCGCCTGTCGCAACAGCGCCGCGACGCCGGCCTGGACAGCGCCCTGACCCTGCTGGACGCCCAGCGCTCGCTGTACGCGGCCCAGCAGGGCCTGATCACCGCGCGCCTGGCCCGGGCCAGCAACCTCGTCACCCTCTACAAGGCCCTCGGCGGCGGCGCTCCGGCGACCTGATCCGAAGACCTGAAAGCCTTCCCCGGCGACGGTCGGGGAAGTTCGCTGACCATCATCCCCCCACCCCCGATGGTCACGAACGGAACGGGCGCGCTCCTCCCCCCCCCATCCCTGGAGGCGCCCGTTCCACCTTCCCTGGCGGACCGCGCCTCTCCGGGAATCTCCTACAGCGGCAGCTGCACCGTGCTCTTGACCTCTTCCAGCACCGCGTAAGTCCGAGTCTCGCGCACGCCGGGCATCTTGACCAGGATGTCGCCCAGGAAGTTGCGATAGGCCTCCATGTCGCGCACGCGGGCCTTGATCAGGTAGTCGAACCCGCCGGCCACCATGTGGCACTCCAGGATCTCGGGCGCGCGCCGCACCGCCGAGGCGAAGTCCTCGAAGGTCTCGCCCGTCGTGCGCTCCAGCACCACCTCCACGAAGATCAGCAAGGCCCGACCGACCTTGGCCGGGTCCAGCAGCGCGACGTAGCCGGTGATGAAGCCGCGCTCGCGCAGCCGACGCACACGGTCGAAGGTGGCCGCCGGCGACAGGTTGCAGCGCTTGGCCAGCTCGGCGTTGGTGATCCGGCCATCGGCCTGCAGAACCTTCAACAGGCGACGATCGGTGTCATCCAGAGCGGAGATGGTCATCGAGAATTTTCTCCGAAGAAGCTTCGAAAAATAACGCTAACAAACGAAGCACATTCGAATAGCTTAGCGTTACACCTTCGATCGTTCCAGCCCCGCTTGGCGCCGCTCTCCTCCCTTGGGCGCCGGCGATACAGCCAGCCGCTGTCGGGCGGAACACACGCGACGCTCGCCCCTCTCCCCCTCAAGGGCGTCGCGCTAGAGAGGAAGGGGCGCGGCACTACTCCTCCCCCAGCGCGCGCCCCTTCCTCCCTCCCCTTTTTCGAAGCATTCTCGACCTCGAACGCGGCCGCGCGCGCCGGCGCGGCGTTGGAGCGAACGAAGATTTCCGGCGCTTTTTCCGAAGAACATCCGACGCCACAGGCCAACAAACGAAGCACCTTTGGCTTAAGTCACGTTAGACCGATGATATTCTAATCACGGGACCAACCATGACCAACTGGGCTGACTGGGACTCTCTGGACGACGGCAAGTATCGCGACGAAGCGGCGGTGATCGCCGACCTGCTGGCCAGGAAGCCCCTGTCCAGCGAGGACCGCGCGGCCGTCCGGGCCGAGGCCGAGGCCCTGGTCCGCGGCGCCCGCCGCAGCGTCCGCAAGCAGGGCGTGGTCGAAAGCTTCCTGCAGGAGTTCAGCCTGGGCACCCGCGAGGGCCTGGCCCTGATGTGTCTGGCCGAGGCCCTGCTGCGCACCCCCGACGACGAGACGCGCGACCGCCTGATCGCCGAGAAGATCGGCTCCGCCGACTGGGCCTCGCACCTCGGCGGCTCCGACAGCCTGTTCGTCAACGCCTCGACCTGGGGCCTGATGCTGACCGGCAAGATCGTCGAGCCCGACGCCGAGGCCCAGAAGGACCTGCCCGGCTTCATCAAGAAGCTGGCCGGGCGCATCGGCGAGCCGGTGATCCGCGCCGCCGTCGGCCAGGCGATCCGCATCATGGGCGAACAGTTCGTCCTGGGACGGACGATCGAGGCCGCGATCAAGCGCGCCGCGAACGAGGCGACCATGTGCTCGTTCGACATGCTGGGCGAAGGCGCCCGCACCGCCGCCGACGCCGCGCGCTACGAGAAGGCCTATGCCGACGCGATCGAGACCGTCGGCAAGCTGTCGAAGGGCGCGGGGCCGGAGAACGGCCACGGCGTGTCGGTCAAGCTCTCGGCGCTGTGCCCCCGCTACGAGGCCACGCACGAGGACCGCGTCTGGGAGGAGCTCTATCCCCGCACCCTGCGCCTGGCGAAGATCGCCGCCCAGCACGATCTGAACTTCACGATCGACGCCGAGGAAGCCGATCGCCTGGCCCTGTCGCTGAAGCTGCTGGACCGCCTGTGCCGCGAGCCCGAGCTTGGCGAATGGCGAGGCCTGGGCCTGGCCGTCCAGGCCTATCAGAAGCGCTGCGGCGAGGTGATCGCCCGCCTGACGGCCCTCTCCAAGGAGACCGGCCGCCGGCTGATGGTCCGCCTGGTCAAGGGCGCCTATTGGGACAGCGAGATCAAGCGCGCCCAGGTCGCCGGCCGTCCGGACTATCCGGTCTACACGACCAAGCCGGCCACCGACCTGTCGTACCTGGTCAACGCCAAGGCCCTGATCGACGGCGCTCCGCACCTCTACGCCCAGTTCGCCACCCACAACGCCCACACCCTGGCGGCCGTGGCGCGGATGGCCAAGAACGCCGGCGTCAAGATCGAGCACCAGCGCCTGCACGGCATGGGCGAGGCTCTCTACCAGGCCGCCGAGGAGCTTTATGACGGCGTCACCCTGCGCGCCTACGCCCCCGTCGGCGGCCACGAGGACCTGCTGCCCTATCTGGTCCGCCGCCTGCTGGAGAACGGCGCCAACACCAGCTTCGTCCACGCCCTGCTGGACGAGCGGGTGCCGGTGGAAAAGGTCGTGGTCGATCCGATCGACGAGGTCGAGGCCCACCCCGATCGCCACGCCAAGATCCCGACGCCGATCGAGGTCTACGGCCCCCGCCGCCGCAACAGCGCCGGCCTCGATCTGTCGGTCAGGGCCGACCGCGCGCGCCTGGAAGCCTCGGTCGTCGTCCTGGACGCCCTGACGCTGTCGGCCGGTCCGCTGATCGACGGCAAGGTCGTGGCGGGCGGCGCGCCGCTGCCGGTGATCGCCCCGGCAAACGACCGCAAGGTGGTCGGCGCGGTCTCCGAGGCGCAGGCCCCGCAGATCGACGAAGCCTTCCGCCTGGCCCGCGCCGCGCAACCGGCCTGGGACCAGGCCGGCGGTCCCGCCCGCGCCCAGGTGCTGCGCGCCATGGCCGACGCGCTCGAGACCAATATCGACCGCCTGATCGCCCTCCTGGCCCGCGAGGCCGGCAAGACGCTAAGCGATGGGATCGCCGAGGTCCGCGAGGCGGTCGACTTCTGCCGCTACTACGCGACGCTGGCCGAGGACCAGTTCGGCGAGGCCCAAGTTCTGAAAGGCCCGGTCGGCGAGACCAACAGCCTGCGCCTGGCCGGGCGCGGCGTCTTCGTCTGCATCAGCCCCTGGAACTTCCCGCTGGCCATCTTCACCGGCCAGATCGCCGCCGCCCTGGCCGCCGGCAACGCCGTGCTGGCCAAGCCCGCCGAGCAGACGCCGCTGATCGCCTCGGAAGCCGTGAAGCTCTATCACGCCGCCGGGCTCGACCCGCGCCTGCTGGCCCTGCTGCCGGGTCGCGGCGAGACCGTCGGCGCGGCCCTGGTCGCCCACGAGAGCCTGGACGGCGTCGCCTTCACCGGCGGCACCGACACCGCATGGCGGATCAACCAGACCCTGGCCGCGCGCCAAGGCCCGATCGTGCCGTTCATCGCCGAGACCGGCGGCCTGAACGGCATGTTCGTCGACACCACGGCCCAGCGCGAACAGGTGATCGACGACGTGATCGTCAGCGCCTTCGGCTCGGCCGGCCAGCGCTGCTCGGCCCTGCGCCTGCTGTTCCTGCCCGAGGACACCGCCGACCATATCATCGACGGCCTGAAGGGCGCGATGGACGCGCTGGTGCTGGGCGACCCGGCCAAGGCCGTCACGGATGTTGGCCCCGTCATCGACGCCGAGGCCAAGGAGGCCCTGGTCGCCCACCAGGCGCGCCTGGCCAAGGAGGCCAAGATCCTGCACGCCCTCGCCGCCCCGGCCGGCGGGACCTTCTTCGCGCCGGTCCTGGCCGAGATCCCCAGCGCCGACTTCCTGGAGCGCGAGGTGTTCGGCCCGATCCTGCACGTCGTCCGCTACAAGCCCGAACGCCTCGAGCAAGTGGCCGGCGCCCTGGCGGCGCGGCGCTATGGCCTGACCCTGGGCGTCCACTCGCGGATCGAGCGCTTCGCCGCCGACGTCCAGCGGCTGGTTCCGGCCGGCAACGCCTACGTCAACCGCTCGATGACCGGCGCGGTCGTCGGCGTCCAGCCGTTCGGCGGCGAGGGCCTGTCGGGCACCGGCCCCAAGGCCGGCGGCCCCCACGCCCTGCTGCGCTTCGCCGTGGAGCGCGCGGTCAGCGTCAACATCACCGCCCAGGGCGGCGACCCGGCGCTGCTGAATCTGTGATTTGACTCCGAAGGCCATGGACGAGACCCTTTCGTCCATGGCCGATGGTTTCGATATCCATGTCAGCGCTGAGCGCGCCGCCAAGCTGAAGGCTTTGGCGGATCAGCTCGACATGTCCGCGGAAGATTACGCCGCCCTGCTCATCGACCGCGAAATCGACCAAGCCGCGCGGCCTTCGATCGATCCGGATCCCGCGATCGATCGCGCCATCCTCGACCACGCCAAGCGCACGAGCCAGTTCGCGTCATGGCCGGATGTGCGCGACGGCCTTCTCGCCCGCCATCGACGCTAGAGCCCTTTCCGATCTGATTGATCCAATCAGATCGGATAAAAAGGGCTCTAAATCAAAAGTTTAGAGCATTTTCGATCCGATAACCGTTTCACACTTATCGGAAAATGCTCTAGTCGCCTGGCACGCCCGATTTACCTCGCGGAGGCGGCCCGGCGCGATATCGAACGCCTGCATGACTGGCTGTTCGAGAAGAACCGGCACGCCGCCCTGCGATTGATCGAAGTCCTGCAAGATCACCTCGAGAGCCTGGCCGACTTCTCCGATCGGGGGCGCTCGATCGGCGAGGGCATCCGCGAACTGGTCGTCCCGTTCGGCGGCTCGAACTCTGTGATCCGCTACGAGGTCGATCCGGACAGCGTCTTCATCGCCCGGATCTGGCATGGGTTGGAGAGACGCTAGAGCGTGATAGCCGAAAGTGTAAGCGGTTTCGGCGGTTATCACGCTCTAAATGTTTGATTTATAGCCTTATTTTTCCGCTCGAATGATTCCATTCGAGCGGATAAGGCTCTAGACGACACGCTCCGGTCGTGGCCATCATCCCGCCGCCATAGGGTGGAGTTCCGAACCATGCGTTTCCTGCCGCGCGCCATTGTCGCCGCCGCGCTCCTCGCGCCCGCCGTCGCGGCGGCGCAAGTCGAGCCTATCGTCGGGGACTGGTACGGGACGCTTCAGGCGCCGGGCGCGGCGCTGCCGCTCGTCTTCCACATCAAGGCCGACGGGACCGCGACGTTCGACAGCCCCGCCCAGCACGCCCAGGGCCTGGCCGCGACGGCGACCGTGGTCGACGGCAAGGTCAGCGTAACGCTGCAAGCCATACACGCCGGATTTCAGGGGGCGGCCTCGGCCGACGGCAACAGCCTGACGGGCGTGTGGACCCAGGGCGACTTGCCGCTGACCATGACCCGCACGGCGCCGGCCGCCGCGCCGGCCCCGAAGCGTCCGCAGACGCCCAAGCCGCCCTTCCCCTATCGCGCCGAGGACGTCACCTACGTCAATCCGGCCTCGGGCCTGAAACTGGCCGGGACCCTGACCCTGCCGCGGGGCTCGGGCCCCTTCCCCGCCATTCTGCTGATCACGGGCTCGGGCACGCAGGACCGCGACGGGACCGTCTTCGATCACAAGCCGTTCCTGCTGATCGCCGACGCCCTGACACGGCGCGGCGTGGCGGTGCTGCGCGTCGATGATCGCGGCGCGGGCGGATCGGAAGCCGGCGACATCGCCAAGGCGACCTCGGCGAGCTTCGCCACCGACGTCGCGGCGGGCGTCGCCTTCCTGCGCGGCCGCCAGGACATCGATCCGGCCCGCATCGGCCTGATCGGCCACAGCGAGGGCGGCATGATCGCGCCCCTGGTCGCGGCCCAGGACCCCCGCATCGCCTTCCTGGTGCTGATGGCCGCCCCCGGCGTCGATGGGGTGGAGCTGCTGTTGTCGCAGAACCGCGCCATCGCCGAGGCCTCTGGCGCGCCGCCCACGGCGGTCGAAGCGATGCTGAAGAGCAAACGCGCCTGGTTCGAGGCCGCCCGCGACGCCCGGAACGAGGACGACGGCCGCGTCCGCCTGAACGCCGTGTTGGACCGCCAAGGCGCGCCGGTCGGCGCGCCAACGCGGGCCCAGGTTCTGAGCCTCGCGGCGCCCTGGTGGCATTACACCCTCAACACCCGGCCCGCGGACGCATTGAAACAGATCAAGGTTCCGGTCCTGGCGATCGGAGGCTCGAAGGACCTGCAGGTTCCAGCCGCCGCCAACCTGGCCGCGATCAAGACCGCCCTGGCCGGCGATCGGGACGTCACCACACGTGAGCTTCCCGGCCTGAACCACCTGCTCCAGACCGCCGGCACAGGGCTGCCAGACGAATACGGAACGATCGAGGAAACCATGGCTCCCGTCGCCCTGAGCACGATCGTCGACTGGACCGTGGCCCACGCGGCGAGGAAATGACCGCCTCGCGCCGCCAGTTGCTCCACGGCCTCGCGGCGCTGCCCGCGCTCGGCGCGGCGCGTCCGGCGCCGGGCTTCGTCACGGTGCGGGATGGTCGCCTGAGCCTCGACGGCAAGCCGTATCGCTTCGTCGGCGCGAACCTCTGGTACGGGGCCTGGCTGGGCTCGGACGGCCCCTCCGGAGACCGCGCGCGCCTGGCGCGGGAACTGGATCGGCTGAAGGCCCTGGGCGTCACCAATCTGCGCGTCCTGGGCGCGGGCGAGCGCTCGCCGGCCAAGGCCGCCGTCGCGCCCACGATGCAGGAGACGCCCGGCGTCTATGACGAGGCGCTGCTGCGCGGCCTCGACACGCTGCTGGCCGAGCTGGCGCTTCGCGACATGAAGGCGGTGATCTATCTGAACAACTTCTGGGACTGGTCGGGCGGGATGCCGGCCTATCTGAACTGGGCGGGCGACGGCCCCTGGTTCCAGGCGGGAGACCCCAACCATCCGTGGCCGGAATATGCGGACTATTCGGCCCGCTTCTATGGCGACGCCAAGGCCAACGCGCTGTTTCGCCGCTACCTGCGCGCCCTGGTCGGCCGTCGCAACAGCGTGACCGGTAAGGCCTATCGCGACGACCCGACGATCATGGCTTGGCAGCTGGCCAACGAGCCGCGCCCGGGCGGCAGCGAGGCGTTCGGACTGGCCAACCTGCCCGCCTATTACCGCTGGATCGCCGACACCTCGGCGATCATCAAGACCCTAGACCCGCGCCACGTGGTCTGCACCGGCAGCGAGGGGGCCGTGGGCTGCCTTGAGCGCGAGGCCTGCATGGTCGAGGCCCACAGGCCCGCGACGATCGACTACGTCACCCTGCATGTGTGGCCCAACAACTGGGGCTGGATCGACGCCCGCAACCAGCCGACGACCTACGCCGCCGGCGAGGCGCGATGCCGCGACTACGTCACCCGCCACATCGCCCTGGCCAAGGCCCTGAACAAGCCGCTGGTCATCGAGGAGTTCGGCCTGGCCCGCGACGGCCGCGCCTTCGCGCCCGGCTCGGCGACGACCGACAAGGACCGTTTCTACCGCGCGGTGTATGATCTGGCCCTGGCCGACATGCGGGCCGGCGGGCCGGTCGCCGGGACCAACTTCTGGGCCTGGAACGGCGAGGGCCGCGCCCAGCACCGCGACGCCTGGTTCGCCGAGGGCGACCGCGCGTTCGTCGGCGATCCGCCGCAAGAGGAGCAAGGGCTTTACGGCGTGTTCGACACGGACGCCTCGACCCTGGCGGTCATCAAGGCCCACGCGGACGCGGTGCGGGGATTGGTCTAACAACGTGGCCAGGGGGATTGTCACCGGTGTCATTCATGATACCGGTTGGCGCAAGGACGCGCGGACAAGCGTCGGAGGAAACCTTGGACACCCGTCGTCGCACCCTGATCACTGGCGCCGCCGCCCTGGCGGCCTATGCCGCCCTGCCGCGCGCCGGCTTCGCCGCCGAGGCGCGCTCGCCGGTGGTGGCGACGACGAACGGTAAGGTGCGCGGCTATCGCGACGGCGAGGTCAGCGTCTTCAAGGGCCTGCGGTACGGCGCCGACATGGGCGGCGCGCGGCGCTTTTCGCCGCCGGTCGCCCCCGAGCCCTGGACCGACGTCAAGGACGCCCTCGCCTACGGTCCCGCCGCGATGCAGCCGGGCAAGGGCGAGGATGGCGAGACGCTGTCCGAGGACTGCCTGTTCCTCAATGTCTGGACGCCCGCCGTCCTCGAGAAAAAGGGGCCGGGCAAGAGCGGGCTCGCCGACGGCGGCAAGCGGCCGGTGATGGTCTACATCCACGGCGGCGCCTATAACGGCGGCTCGGGCGCCTCGCCCTGGTACGAGGGAACCAAGCTCGCCAAGCGCGGCGACGTGGTGGTGGTGACGGTCAACCACCGCCTGAACGCCTTCGGCTATCTCTATCTGGCCCGTCTCTTCGACGATCCCTCGGTGGCCGACAGCGGTAATGTCGGCCAGCTGGACCTGGTCCTGGCCCTGCGCTGGGTGCGCGACAACATCGCCGCGTTCGGCGGCGATCCGGGCCGGGTCATGCTGTTCGGACAGTCGGGCGGCGGGGCCAAGATCGCCACCCTGATGGCCATGCCCGCCGCCAAGGGCCTCTTCCACCGCGCCGCCACCATGAGCGGCCAGCAGGTCACGGTCGGCGGCCCGTTCAACGCCACCCGCCGCGCCAAGGCGTTCCTCGACAAGCTGGGGATCAAGGACCTGGCCGCCCTGCGCGCCCTGCCCGCCGACCAGATGCTGAACGGCCTGAAGGCGATCGACCCCATCGCCGGCTCGGGCGGGGTCTATATGGGTCCGGTGCTGGACGAGCGCGCCCTGGACCGCCACCCGTTCTTCCCCGACGCCGCCCCGACGGGCCTGTCCGTGCCGATGATGTGCGGCAACACCCACGACGAGACCAAGGGCTTCATCGGCTGGGACGCCAAGGCCTTCCCCAGGACCTGGGACGAGGTGATCGCCCGCCTGCCGGCCCAGTTCAACGCCCGCATCGACATCGATCCCGAGACGGTGGTGGCCTTCTACCGCGAGACCTATCCGAGCTATTCGCCGGCGGACGTCTATTTCGCCGCCTCGACGGCCGGGCGCTCGTGGAAAGCGGCCATCCTCCAGGACGAGGCGCGCGCCAGGGCCGGCGCCCCGGCCTACGCCTATCAGGTCAATTGGAAGTCGCCGATCCAGGGCGGGATCTTCGGCGCGCCGCACACCATCGACATCGGCCTGGTGTTCGGCACGCTGGACGCCAAGGGCTCGATCGTCGGGACGGGGCCGGAGTCCGTGGCCATGTCGAACACGATGAGCGACGCCTTCATCGCCTTCGCCCGGACCGGCGATCCGAATGGCGGCGCCCTGCCCCGGTGGGAGCCCTATGCCCTGCCCCGCCGCCAGACCATGATCTTCGACACCGTGTCGCGAATGGAGGACGACCCGCGCGGCGCCGAGCGCGCGTTCTTCGACCGCGTGCCGTTCACTCAGTTCGGGACTTGACCTCGTAGGGCGGCGGCGTCGGCAGATGCTGGATCAGGATCTTCGCCGTCAGATCGGTCTCGGACGCGATCGGCGGCGGCTCGCCGAAGACCGCCAGCCATAGCTCGATCCAGGCCTGACGCACGTCGTAATCCACCGGACGCCTCCTTTCCGAAGAAGGAAATCGTCCGACGGATCAAGAGGTTGCTGGTTAAGGCGCGTTAACCGAGAAAGCTATCGCGCTCTGGCCGGGCAGACCGCTCCGGCCGGGTCGGTCGTCAGTCGGACCTCGGCGATCGACAGCTTGAAGGTCCCGGCGGTGGCCAGCTCGAACGGCGCGGCGACCTTGGTCACGTCGGTCCCGGCGGCCTGGAAGCACTTCAGCGGGATCTTGAGGCTGGACCACCGGCCGATCGGCGCGCCCGCCGGCGGGGTGACGTCCAGGCGTCCCGCGCCCATCGCCAGGGTCACCGGCGCCGAGGCCGGGACGTCCACGCGGTAGTCGAAGCTCAGCGCCATCTCCGCATTGGTCTGGAACGACAGGTCCAGCGGCTTGTCGCCGACGATCGACAGCGAGGCCGGAACGTCGCCGGCGAAGGTGATCTGGCGTCCCGCCTCCTGCACGCCGCCGGCGTCGACCGGCGCGATCTGGACCGAGGTGGTCGGCGCGATCTGGAACGCGAACGGCGCGGGCGTCTTGCCGCCCACGAAGTAGCTGACGACGTTGTCGGACACCGCCTTGACGCCGGAGACCTCCGACAGCCTTCCGACCTCTCCCGGCTTGGCGTAGCTCAGGCCATAGCCGTAGGCGAACAGCGGATCATAAGGCTTGTCGCCCCGGTTCAGGCGGAACTGGTCGGCGCGCTTGGGCCAGCTGAACGACAGCTTGCCGGTGAAGTCGGCGCGCGGCTTGCCCGCCTTGTCGCCGATCAGCACGTCGGCGATCCCGCCGCCCTCCGAGCCGGGCAGCCAAGCGGCCACGAAGGCGTCGGAGGCGTTGATCTCGGGATTGACCCACAGCGGACGGCCGCCGAGGAACACCGACACCACCTTCACGCCCCGCGCCTTCAGGCTCTTGAGCAGGGCCAGGTCGGTCTTGGCGCCCGGCTGGTATTCCAGCGAGGTCTTCAGGTCGCCGACACCTTCCGCATACGGATTTTCACCGAAGACGACGATGGCCACGTCCGGCGTCTGGTCGAACTGGCCGTCGACCGATAGCGTCGCGTGGCCGCCGCCGGCCTCGATCGCCGTCTTCAGGCCCGACCAGATGGACTCGGCGTTGGGGAAGTCGGCGTTGGTGTTGCCCGTGCCTTGCCACGACAGGGTCCAGCCGCCCGACTGCTTGCCGATGTCGTCGGCGCCCGAGCCGGCGACCAGCACGTGGGCGCTGCTCTTCACGGGCAGGACGCCGTCGTTCTTCAGCAGGACCAGCGACTTGCGCACCGCCTCGCGGGCCAAGGCGCGGTGTTCGGGCGCGCCGATCACGCCCTCGCGCCCCTCATAGGGCCGCGCGGCCTGGAACAGCCCCAGCTTGGCCTTGACCCGCAGGATGCGGCGAACCGCGTCGTCGAGGCGCGCCATCGGAATGACGCCCGACTTCACCTCGGCCAGGGTGTTGTCATAGAGCCCCTTCCAGCTGTCGGGAGCCATGAACATGTCGAGGCCCGCGTTCAGCGCGGCCGGGCAGTCGGTCGGCTTGCAGCCCGGAACCTGGCCGTGGCCGTTCCAGTCGCCGACCACGAAGCCGTCGAAGCCCATGCGGCCCTTCAGCACGTCGGTCAGCAGGCTCTTAGCGCCGTGCATCTTCTGGCCGTTCCAGCTGGAGAACGAGGCCATGATCGTCAGGGTCCCCGCGTTGATGGCCGGCGGATAGCCCTGGGCGTGGATCTTGATCAGTTCGTCTTCCGAGACTCGCGCGTCGCCTTGGTCGTGGCCGTCCCGCGTGCCGCCGTCGCCCAGGAAGTGCTTGGCGCTGGCGGCCACGTGACCCTGCTGGATGACGCCGTCCTTGCCGCCCGTATAGGGACCGACCGCCCCCTGGATGCCCAGGATCATCTGGCCGGCATAGGCGCGGACGATCTCGGGATCCTCCGAATAGCCCTCGTAGGCGCGGCCCCAGCGGTCGTCGCGCGGCGTGGCCAGGGTCGGTCCGAACGCCCAGTCGAAGCCGGCGGCGGAGGTCTCCAGCGCCGTGGCGGCGCCGATGCGGCGGATCAGCGCCGGATCATGCGCCGCGCCCAGCGCGATATTGTGCGGAAAGAGCACGGCCCCGACGACATTGTTGTCGCCATGCACCGCGTCGATGCCGAACATCAGCGGAATGGGGGTTCCGCCCGGCCGGCGCGCGGCCGCCTCGCGGAAGGCGCGGGCCGTATCGACCCAGGGCTTCTGGGGCGAGCGATCCGGCGCGCCCAGCGGCGGCGAACTCCCCCCGGCCAGGATCGAGCCCAGGGGATAGACGAGCAGGTCCTCGGGCTTGATGTGGGCGATGTCGGCCTGGATGACCTGGCCGACCTTTTCCTCGACGGTCAGCCTGGACATCAGCGCCGTGACGAAGGCTTCGGTCGCCGGATCGACCAGGCCCTGGCTCTTGGCCGCCGGCCAGAGGGCGGGATGAGCCGTGCTCGCGGGACCGTTTTGCGCGGCGGCCGCGCCGGACAGAACGGTGGACGCCAACAGAGCGGCGACGCGGAGGGTCCTGGTGTTCATACTCCCCAACTCTTGTCGTTCGCGGTCCTGCGCCGCGCAGGACAACGTTGTCATAGGCCGCGACGACGATCCATAGGCTTCATTTTGTACGACCAATGGGCGGTCTTCCGGGTTTTTCGGTCCCGGAGCGCCGGTCGGAGCGCATCTATTTGACAGCGCTAACAATCTTCGCCGGACTCGCCCCCAAGCGCCGACGATCCAACGGCGCGGTCGCGGAGAAATAATCCTTTCCGCCACGGCGGCCAGGCCGGTCGCCCGGCCCGCTAGTCCGCGCCGGCGGAGCGAATCGCGGCGGACAGCGCGTAAAAAAGGGCGGGTCCAGGACCCGCCCTTCCAGGAATCGAAGAGTGTTTCGACTTAGCGGAACAGGCTCAGGATCGAGGAGCTGGAAGCGTTGGCGATCGACAGCGCCTGGACGCCCAGCTGTTGCTTGGTTTGCAGCGATTGCAGCTTGGCGCTTTCCTTGGCCAGGTCGGCGTCCACCAGGTTGCCGACACCGGCGTTCAGGCTGTCTTGCAGCTTGCCGACGAAGGACAGGTGGGTGTCGAGACCGGTCGAGGACGTGCCCAGCGAAGCCAGCTTGTTGGTCGCGGTCTGCAGGGCGTTGCTGATCGTGGTGATCATCGTCTTGGCCGAGGCCGCGTCGGTGAAGGTCGACGAAGCGCTGAGGCCAATGCCGCCCAGCGACAGGGTCTGGGCGTTGACGGTGAAGCCCGAACCGTCCGAGTTGGCCAGGAAGGTCAGCTTGGAGGTCGTGCCGTCGGCGACGCTGACGCCGTTGAACTTGGAGTTCGTGGCGGCCTTGGTGATCTGATCGCGCAGCGACTCGAAGTCGGCCTTGAGGGCGTTGAACGAGGCGGTGTTCAGCGAGGTGTCGGAAGCGGCCAGGGCCTTCGACTTCATCTGACCCAGCAGGTTGGTGATGGTGTCACCGGCCGCCAGAGCGACGTCGATGGTCGACTGGCCGCGTTGCAGCGAGTCCTTCACCGAGTTCAGGCTGTCGGCGGTGGCCTGTTGGTTCTTGGCGGTGGCCCAGATCGCGCCGTTGTCCTTGGCGCTGCCCACCTTCTTACCGGTGCTGATGCGCTGTTGGACGGTGGCCAGCTCGCCGCTGGTCGCGTTGAGGTTTTGCAGCGCGATGAGCGCGTTGTTGTTCGTGTTGATGCTGTTTAGCGCCATGACGAAACACTCCTATTCGAGGTGTCCCGACGTCGTTTTGACGTCGGCGGGCATTTTGCCCAACGTCTGGTATCCGCGAACTAGATTTCCATTTCGTTTAAGACACAATGTCGCACGGCCAATATCGCGAACTCATTCCGTTAATAGTTGACTCAGGAAACGCCCCGCCCAGAGCCCCTAAAACCAGTTCGCTTGTCTCAAAATGGCACATTTTGCCTAGTGAAAATCGGACGGAGACTCTAGCTAGGCAAGTTCGGCCGAGGCCTTTAGAGTCTAGGCGGACTCAGTGTCTGGCGGGTAGGCAAAAACGGCCAAAACCCCCGCGCGATCGGTATCCCGAACGCTCTCCTGGAGGTTCCGAAAGCGCGACCCGCGCCAGGCCCAAGCGCCGAAAGCGAGGCCGCGTCGAGGTTGAGCGTCGGCGACGTCGCGGCGACCGCCTCCTCTCTTGAAAGCGCTAAGGCGAGGGCGACCGCGGGCTTGGCTCGCGCGAAATCCCTCGTCCCGAGCGTGTCGAGGGACGCGCTTTTTTCTCCGAACCGGCGACCAGGTGTGAACGGCCAAAAGAAAAGGGAGCGGATCCTAGGACCCGCTCCCTTCTGGCCTGGCTTTGATGAGGCGGCTTAGCCGCGGAACAGGCTCAGGATCGACGAGGACGACTGGTTGGCGATCGACAGCGCCTGGACGCCCAGTTGCTGCTTGGTTTGCAGCGATTGCAGCTTGGCGCTCTCGGTGGCCATGTCGGCGTCCACCAGATTGCCGACGCCGGCGTCGAGGCTGTCTTGCAGCTTGCCGACGAAGGTCAGGTGCGTGTCGAGACCGGTCGAGCTGGTGCCCAGCGAGGCCAGCTTGTTCGTGGCGGTCTGCAGGGCGTTGCTGATCGTGGTGATCATCGCCTTGGCCGAGGCCGCGTCGGTCATCGTGGTCGAGGCCGACAGGCCCAGGCCCGCCAGCGACAGGGTCTTGGCGTCGACGGTGAAGCCCGAGCCGTCCGAGTTGGCCAGGAAGGTCAGCTTGGAGGTCGTGCCGTCGACGACGCTGACGCCGTTGAACTTGGCGTTGGTGGCGGCCTTGGTGATCTGATCGCGCAGCGACTCGAAGTCGGACTTCAGGGCGTTGAACGAGGCGGTGTTCAGCGAGGTGTCCGACGCGGCCAGGGCCTTGTCCTTCATCTGGCTGAGCAGGTTGGTGATGGTGTCCCCCGCCGCCAGGGCGACATCGATCGTGGACTGACCGCGTTGCAGCGAGTCCTTGACCGAGTTCAGACTGTCGGCGTTCGCCTGCTGGGTCGTGGCCATCGCCCAGATCGCGCCGTTGTCCTTGGCGCTGGCGATCTTCTTGCCTGTACTGATGATGCTCTGAGTTTGCGCCAGCTGCGCGGCCGTGGCGTTCAGATTTTGCAGGGCGATCATCGCGCCCGTGTTCGTATTGATGCTGTTCAGCGACATTACGAGGGTTCCTTTTCAAGGTGAACCCCAGCGTCTTTTTGGCGCCAGGGAGGCGTTTTGCCCGCGCCAAGCATCCGACCGCTCGATTACCGACTCCTTTAAATTATCCAGAGTCTAGACGAGTCAATCTGGACTATATTCAACCACCAATACATTTTACATTTCGTCATGAACCAGGAAATCGCCTCATTTCGCCACAACGAGAGCCAATTTTGACTGAAATGTGGCAATTTTATTTCTCAAGGTTTCCAAGATTCTCAGCTCAGTGAGAAAACAAGGTAAACGAACGCGCGCGCGCGAAACATCGCTCAACGCCGGCGCGAAACGCCGCGTCGTGAAAAAATTCGACCGAAGACGGATTTTTTTTCGCGCCTCGCCCGCTGGACAACCCAAGCGATTGGCAATCGCGGACTTTGCTCCAGCCCGGATGCGGCCGAAGCCGGCGCGGTTTCGCGACCGAAGCGTCGGAGCGCGCTCTAAACCCTGGCCCGTTCCAGCCAGCGGTTGACGAGGATCGGTCCGCAATAGAAGCCGATGCCGCAGACGTCGGCGATCACGTCGAACGGGTCGCAGTCGCGGTTGATCACCGGCAGGGCCTGCAACAGCTCGATGGCGATCCCGAGGCCCAGCAGGGCCAGGCCAATCTTCCAGTACCGGCTGCGGGGCAGCGCGATCGTCGCCAGGAAGGTCAGGCCATAGAAGACGATAAAGTGCTTGGCCTTGTCCCAGGGGATCAGGCCGGCGGTGTCGTCGCCCGGCGCCAGGGCCGCGTAGAGGGTGAAAGCCACGGCCGCCAAGAAGGCCGCCAGGCCCAGCTTGTTGATCTTGCGGGGAATGAACAGCGACATGCGGGGCCTTTGAAATAAAGATCCTCCCCCGCGTCGCGAGGGAGGATCCATTATCCTCAGAACGTCAGCGCGCGCGCTTCCTTGACGTGCGGCAGGGCCTGGATCTTGGCCAGCAGGGCCGCGTCCGGGGCCTGGTCGACGCCGACCAGGGCGATGGCGTCTTCGTCGGCGGCCATGCGGCCCAGGTTGAAGGTGGCGATGTTGACGCCGGCCTCGCCCAGCAACATGCCCAGCGCGCCGATGAAGCCCGGCTTGTCCAGGTTGTTGATGTACAGCATGGCCGGCGAGAAGCCCGCGTCCAGCTCCATGCCCTTGACCTCGACGATGCGCGGCGCGCCGGCGATCACCGTGCCGGCGAAGGCGCGCTTGCCCTTCTCGGTGGTGATGGTCACGCGCAT
Organism: Caulobacter sp. SSI4214; assembly: GCF_012184455.1. Lineage (NCBI taxonomy): Bacteria > Pseudomonadati > Pseudomonadota > Alphaproteobacteria > Caulobacterales > Caulobacteraceae > Caulobacter > Caulobacter sp. SSI4214. The sequence goes on from NZ_SZWJ01000031.1 coordinate 32,810, forward strand.
CAGGCTGTCATAGGTGGGGCTGACCTCCTGGCGGCTCTCCGAAACGGTGACGCCGCGCTCCTTGGCCACGGCCGGAGCCGAAACCATGTTGATCTCGGCCAGCATCGGCTTCAGCACGCCGGCCAGGGCCGCCGAGGTCATCGGTTTGACGTTCAGGTTCGAGACCTCGCCCTCATAGGCGATGTCGATGGCCTTGATGCCGAAGTCGACCATCTGGCCGGCCAGGGCGCCGATCTTCTCGGCCAGGGCGACGAACGGCTTCAGCTTCGGGGCTTCTTCCGCCGTGATCGACGGGCTGTTCAGGGCGTTGGTCACCGCGCCGGTCAGCAGGTAGTCCGAAACCTGTTCGGCGACCTGCAGGGCGACGTTCTCCTGCGCCTCGCTGGTGCTGGCGCCCAGGTGCGGGGTGGCCACGACCTTGTCCGAGCCGAACAGCGGGTTTTCCTTGGCCGGTTCGGTGACGAAGACGTCGAAGCCGGCGCCGGCCACGTGGCCCTCGTCCAGCAGCTTGCGCAGCGCGACCTCGTCGACCAGGCCGCCGCGGGCGCAGTTGACGATCAGCACGCCCTTCTTGGTCTTGGCCAGGTTCTCGGCCGACAGGATGTTGCGGGTCTTGTCGGTCAGCGGGGTGTGCAGGGTGATGACGTCGGCGCGGGCCAGGAGATCGTCCAGCTCCACCTTCTCGACACCGATCTCGACGGCGCGTTCCGGCGACAGGAAGGGGTCGTAGGCCACGACCTTCATCTTCAGGCCCAGAGCCCGGTCGGCGACGATCGAGCCGATATTGCCGGCCCCGATCAGGCCCAGGGTCTTGGCGTAGAGCTCCACGCCCATGAAGCGGTTCTTCTCCCACTTGCCGGCCTGGGTCGAGACGTCGGCGGCGGGGATCTGGCGGGCCAGGGCGAACATCATGGCGATGGCGTGCTCGGCCGTGGTGATCGAGTTGCCGAACGGCGTGTTCATCACCACGATGCCCTTGGCCGTGGCGGCCGGGATGTCGACGTTGTCGACGCCGATGCCGGCGCGGGCGATGACCCGCAGCTTGTGGGCGGCGGCGATGACGTCCTTGTCGAGCTTGGCGCCCGAGCGGATGGCGATGCCGTCATAGTCGCCGATCACGGCGATCAGCTCGTCCTTCGAGAGGCCGGTCTTGATGTCGAAATCGACGCCGCGGTTCTTGAAGATGTCGACGGCGGCGGGGCTGAGCTTGTCGGCGATGAGGACGCGAGGAGCGGTCATGGAGTCAGTCTCCGAATATCGGGCCCTTCCCCCTCGATGGGGGAAGGGTTGGGATGGGGGTGCTTGCTGAGGTGGCGGGGGATCACCCCCACCCCTGCCCCTCCCCCATCAAGGGGGAGGGAGGGCGCGAGTTAAGCGGCGACCAGTTCGGCCGAGACGGTGGCGAAGGCCCAGTCGAGCCAGGGCGTCAGGGCCTCGAGATCCGAAGCCTCCACCGTGGCGCCGCACCAGATGCGCAGGCCGGCCGGGGCGTCGCGATAGCCGCCGATGTCGAGGGCCGCGCCCTCCTTTTCGAGCAGGCTGGCCAGCTTCTTGGCGAAGTCGGCCTGGGCCTCTTCCGGCAAGGCCGTGATCTTGGGATCCACGACCTTCAGGCACACCGAGGTGTTGGAGCGGATGTCCGGCGTGGCGGCCAGGAAGTCGACCCACGGGGTCTTGGCGACCCAGTCGGCCAGCACGGCCAGGTTCTGGTCGGCGCGGGCCTGCATGGCCTGGAGACCGCCGATCGACGAGGCCCACTTCAGGGCGTCCAGCGCGTCCTCGACGCAGAGCATCGACGGGGTGTTGATCGTCGCGCCCTCGAAGATGTCGGCGGCGATCTTGCCGTTCTTGGTCATGCGGAACAGCTTCGGCATCGGCCAGGCCGGCGTGTAGCTTTCCAGGCGGGCCACGGCGCGCGGCGACAGGATCAGGATCCCGTGCGCGCCCTCGCCGCCCAGCGCCTTCTGCCAGGAGAAGGTCACGACATCGAGCTTGGCCCAGTCGAGTTCCTGGGCGAAGGCCGCCGAGGTGGCGTCGCAAATCGTGATGCCTTCACGGTCGGCCGAGATGAAGTCGGCGTTGGGCACGCGCACGCCAGAGGTCGTGCCGTTCCAGGTGAAGACCAGGTCCTTGGCCGGATCGACCTTGGACGTGTCGGGCAGCTGGCCATACGGGGCGCTCAGCACCTCGACGTCGGGCAGCTTCAGTTGCTTGGTGACGTCCGTGACCCAGTCCTTGCCGAAGGACTCGAAGGCCAGCAGTTGGACGGGACGCGCGCCCAGCATCGACCACATCGCCATCTCGACGGCGCCGGTGTCCGAACCGGCCACGATGCCGATCAGGAAGTCGGCGGGAACTTCCAGCACTTCGCGCGTCTGGTCGATGGCGGCCTTCAGGCGCGCCTTGCCCAGCTTCGACCGGTGCGAGCGGCCGAGGACGGCGTTTCTGAGATTTTCGGGGGTCCAGCCAGGCCTTTTGGCGCAAGGCCCGGAAGAGAACTCGGGACGCGCCGGGCGGATCGCCGGCTTGGCGAGGGTCGTGGTCATAGCGATGTCTCCCATCCTTACAGATGGACTGCATCCCGTTGGGGGGATGTGGCCCGCCGGCGAAAAACCGCGTTTCGGGAGAGATTGCAAGAAAAGATTTTGCGGACCGACGAAGTCATCGTCCGCCCTCGGCAATTATTTTGCGGAGGCGCGGCGTCGCCGCCAGGCCAGCAGCGTGCCGACCAGAATGCACAACAGCACGCCGATGGAGTCCAAGTTGTTGACCATCGCATAGGTATTGTCGCGCGCCAGGCCGCCGACCAGATAATAGGCATGGAGGCTGAACTGGATACCCTGCAGCAGCATGGCCACGCCCAGCCAGGCGCTCATGTAACGCAGGGCCAGGAAAAGAAATCCGCCGCCGATCGCCCCCTCGCCCAACAATAGCAATATGGACCCCAAGCTCGCCGAAGCGTTTTGATGGACCAAAACCGTATAGAGCGCGCCTGTCAGAAAAATCGCCACGCCATAGCGTTCGGCCCGGCCGCCTTTCCAGCAAGCCAACGCCAGGACGATAACCAGCACCGCCCAACCTATCCAGGCTGCGATCAAGGGACTCATAATTAAGGCCTCTAACCGGAATTAGAGGCCTTAAGTATTAAACTATTGCAATGTTGCTTAGATCGCTTCGCGTTGGTTAGCGACTTCACGGAGACCAGTGGTCTGACCGCTGTCGCCCTTTTCGAAGCCGATCATCTTGGTGCGGATGCCCAGACGCAGCTTCACATTGTCCAATTCGCCGTGAGCATCGACGACCGCCGTGCGAGCGCTCGCGAGCGCTTGAACGGCCTCGGCGAACTTGGCGCTGACGCCATTGCCCACCACCGCCGACAGACCCAAGTCCTTACGGGCCTGAACCAGCTCGGCCATCATTTCCGTGACTTCCACGATCGCCGCGTCGACCGCCGCTTCAGTGGCATAAAGCTTGTTAGCCACGCGCTGAGCAACAAAAACCTTTTCCAAGACCCGCCTCCGTTAACGAAACACTAATGGAATAGGTAAATAGATCGTTAAGGGAAAGGCAATCATAAAGTGTGTGTTAGCGATGATTTGTCGCGCGCGCTCGGAACGTGGAAGCGAAGCGTTAGGGAGATTGTGGAACGCTACGCCTTGATTGGGTCTCCTCTTGATTGAGTCGACAACGCCGCATGAGTGAAAGTCACAACCATAGCGGGTCCACCCTCGCCCCGTTGCAGGCGAGAATCGCGGGTGTCGCCCTGGCGACGACCGTCCTCGCCCTGGTGGCCGCTTGTTTGTGCTTCATGTTGCAGCAGTGGAGCGTCGCGCGGCAGGAAGCCCGCGCCAATCACGAGATCCTGGCCAAGATGGCCGCCGCCGGCGCCGCCGCGCCGCTGGCCGATCACAACATGGTCGGCGCCTACCGCGCCCTGGAGGCCGTGGCCAAGGCGCCCGGCGTCGCGGGCGTGCGCATCAGCGACGAACAGGGCCGCGTCGTGGCCCAGCTGGGCCCGGCCGATCTCGCCGACGTCGACACGCTGAGCCGCCCGATCAAGCTGGGCGCCCAAAGGGTGGGCACGCTGGTGCTGCTGGCCGAGCATCCCGGCCTGGGCCAGACCCTGGCCCGCGACCTGGCCCTGACCGGCGCCCTGTTCTTCGGCGCCGCGGGCCTGGCGATCCTGCTGGCCAACAGCCTGGCCCGCCGCCTGGCCAAGCCCATGGAGCGCCTGTCCGAGGCCATGCACGAAACCGCCGTCGGCGGGCGCTACAAGCCCGTGGACCAGTGCGCCGACGACGACGTCTTCCACAGCCTGACCGCCAGCTTCAACCATCTGGTGGCGCGGCTGGAGACCAATGACGAGGACCTGCGCGGCGCCATGGCCGAACTGGTCCGCGCCCGCGACGACGCCAACGCCGCCAACGTGCTGAAATCGCACTTCCTGGCCAATATGAGCCACGAGATCCGCACCCCGCTGAACGGCGTGCTGGCCATGGCCGACATCATGGCCATGGGCGAACTCACCGACCCGCAGCGCGAGCGCCTGAGCGTGATCCGCGAGTCGGGCGCCGTGCTGCTCAGCGTCCTGAACGACGTGCTGGACCTGTCCAAGATCGAGGCCGGGCGGCTGGAGATCGAGGACCGCCCGTTCGACATCGTCCAGCTGGCCCAGTCGGTGCGCGAGGCCTATGCGCCCCAGGCGCTGGAAAAGGGACTCGCCTTCGAGGTCGCCGTCGCCCCCGAGGCCCAGGGCCTGTGGCGCGGCGACGCCGACCGTCTGCGCCAGATCCTGGGCAATCTGGTCTCCAACGCCCTGAAGTTCACCCTGGAAGGCGCGGTCGCCGTGCGCTTCGCCTCGGCCGAGGACGGCGACGGCCTGCGCATCGACGTGGCCGACACCGGCATCGGCATCGCGCCCGACATCCTGCCGCGCCTGTTCGACAAGTTCGTCCAGGCCGACAGCTCGACCACCCGCCGCTTCGGCGGCTCGGGCCTGGGCCTGGCCATCTGCCGCGAACTGGCCAACCTGATGGGCGGCACGATCAAGGTGCAGAGCCGCGAGGGTCGGGGCTCGACCTTCACTGTCCTGGTCAGCACGCCGCGCGAGGAGACCCTCACCGAGGTCCACTATATCGACGACGAGCAGCCCTCGCTGGCGGCCGTTCCGCGCGCCCCCTCCGTCGCTCGCCCGCGCGTGCTGGCCGCCGACGACAATCCGACCAATCAGAAGGTGGTCGAGGCCGTGCTGGCGCCGCTGAACGCCGAGGTGACCCTGGTCGCGGACGGCGCGGCCTGCGTCGAGGCCTGGAAGGCCGGCGACTACGACATCGTGCTGATGGACATCCACATGCCGGTGATGGATGGCGTGGAGGCCGCCCGGGCCATCCGCGCCCTGGAAATCGCCGAGGGCCGCGCCCGCACGCCGATCGTGGCCGTGACCGCCAACGCCCTGGCCCACCAGGTCGAGGGCTATCTGGCCGCCGGCATGGACGGCCACGTCGCCAAGCCGATCGAGGTCACCAAGCTCTACGACGCGATCGAGACCGCCATCGCCGCCGCCCGCATGGCCCGAGCGGCCTAGAGCACGTCTCGAGGCCGAGCCTCAAGCCTCCGCCGTCGCTTCCGTCGCCCGCGTCGTCATTGGGGATTGCTCGGCGGACGTCCAGGTCAGCGCGGGGCGTCCGGCCAAGCCCGCCATCAGGTCGAGATAGGCCGCGCCCGAGCGCTCGATGGTGAAGCGCGCGGCCTGGGCCCGCATCGCCGCCACGTCGCGGGGCCATCGCAGGATCCTTTGCATCGCCCCAGCCAGCGCCTCGACGTCGCCGGGCGGGGTCAGGTCGCCCAGCCGGCCGTGGTCCAGCAGCTCGGCCATGCTGACGCAGCAATCGGTGGCCACGATCGGCGTTCCGGCCGCCAGCGCCTCGATGACCACGGCCGGAACCCCTTCGTAGCGCGAGGACAGCACGAAGACGTCGGCCCGCCGCAGCCAGCCCGAGGTGTCGGGCACATGGCCGACCAGCTCGACCCGGTCAGCGACGCCCAGCGTCTGGATCAGCTCGGTCAGACGCCCCCGCTCGGGCCCCTCGCCCAGGATCACCAGGCGGTCCCGCGCCCCCGCGAAGCAGGCGAAGGCGCGGATCAGCAGGCCGAAATCCTTCTGCGGATTCAGCCGGCCGACCCCGAGGAAGAGACGCCCCTCGCCGGGCGCGCGCGTCCGTTCGCCGGACGCGATGTCGGCCTGGCGGATGGCCGGATCCTCGACGATGGCCACGCGCTCGGGCGGCAGGTCCAGCGCCGCGATCATCTCGGGGCGCATCGGCTCGGCCAGCCCCACGAAACGCTGGATATGAAGAGCCTGAATCCGAAGCCACAGACGGTAAAGCGCGCCCATCCAGGGCGAGAAGTCCTTGCGGTCCAGGCTGTTGCTGATCTTGCAGACGATGGGCGGACAGCGCCGCCCCAGCAGCAGCCGCACCAGCACGGCGACGATCGCGTAGGTGTTGCCGGCGCAGAACAGGACGTCGGGGTTCTCGCGCAGGATCGCCGCCGTCAGGTAAGGGACCATCCAGACCGACTCGAAGGCCACGGCCGGCGGAAAGCGCGGCGCGAACAGGTAGCGCACGGCGTCGGAGGCCTCCTCGGCCAGGGGGCCGTCCCGCCGGCCCATCACGGTCACGACCTCGCAGCCCGCCTCCGCCCAGGCCCCGGCCAGCCGAAGCGCCACGCGCTCGACCCCGCCCGGCTGGAAGCTGTGCAGAAAGGTCATGATCGCGAGACTGCGCGACGGTTTGAGCGCGTTCATCACCCCTCCGGCGAACGGATCGACATTCCGACTAAGGATCACCCCCAACCGACGAGAGCGGGCCCACGGCCAAGATTACGGACGCTCGACGACGGTTCTGCTGGCGTTGACGCCACCGAGGCTCGGGTCCCTCAAACATGAACGGAACATAACGAGCGGCTCAGAACCGCTTCAGGCGACGCGTGTTTTCCTATCCCCATCGTCGCGATCGCCCGCGACACCCCATTTCGAAAGGAACCCGAACCGATGAAGAAGATCCTGATCTCGCTCACCGCGGTCTCGGCCCTGGCGGCCGTCACCCTTCCCGCCGTCGCCTCGGCGCAGTCGCTGTACGATCGACGCGACAATCTGGAGCGCCGCATCGACTGGGGCGTGCGCTCGGGCCAGCTGACGCGTGGCGAGGCCTGGCGTCTGCGCGGCGAGCTGCGCGACACCGCCCGCCTGGAGCGCGACTATCGTCGCGGCGGCCTGACCGGCTGGGAACGCGCGGACCTGGACCGTCGCTACGATAATATCAGCGCCCGCATCCGCTACGAGCGTCATGACAACCAGTACGGCTATGGCTACGGCCGCGGCCCGGGTCGCTGGTAAGCGGAAGGCCTTTAAGCCGGCTCCACCCGGAGCCGGCTCTCGATGACCGTGACGCCGCGGCCGCGCAACAGAACGCGCGCGCCGCGGCTTTCGCATTCCAGATCGCCGCCCCGGCCGGGATAGGCCTGATGGAACCTCAGGACCGCCTGGCCCAGGCGCTCGCCGAACAGCGGCATCAGGATGCAGTGCGCCGAGCCGGTGGTCGGATCCTCGGGAATGCCGGCGGCCGGCGCGAAGAAGCGGCTGACCACCGAATAGGGCTGGCCCGGATCGGCCAGGGCGACGACCACGGTCTGGCCCGCCCCGTCGCGCGCCTCGCCGGCGATGCGGCCCAGCGCCGCCAGGTCGGGCGTCAGCCCTCGCACCGTCGCCTCGTCCTTCAGCACCGCGATCAGATAGGCCCCGGCCCAGACCTCGGTCGGCGCGACGCCCAGGGCTTCGGCCAAGCCCTCGGGAACGGGCGTCCGATGGGGCGGATCGGCGGGGAAGTCCATCTCCAGCCGCTCGCCGTCGCGCCGCACCGTCAGCGGTCCAGACAGGGTGTCGAAGGTCAGCAAGGGAACGTCGACGCCCATTTCGGCGAACAGCGCGTGGGCCGCCGCCAGGGTGGCGTGGCCGCACAGCGGCGCCTCGCGCGTCGGGGTGAACCAGCGCAGGCCAAAGCGCGCCGGATCCTTGGTCTTCAGCAGATAGGCCGTCTCGGCCTGATTGTTCTCGGCCGCCAGGGCCTGCAGTCCGTCATCGGACGGCCAGGCGTCGAAGGGCTCGACCACGCAGGCGGGATTGCCCTTGAACGGGCCGCTGGCGAAGGCGTCGATGGTCCACTGGCGCATGGGGAAACTCCCGCGAAATCCAATGGTCATCGCTGTTATGCGCGGCGGGAGGCCGGCGCAAAGCCTTTATTGTCCCGGTGACAATCGCGCGGCCCGCCGCGCGCCATAGAGCTTGAACAGCCCTATTTCATGTTCACCCGGATGTAGGTCACGAACAGCGTCAACGCGAAGGCCGAGAACGCCGCCACGACCAGACCCAGATAAGCCTCTTGTCCGCCCGACATATTCCATCTCCTCTGCAAGGCTGGAGGAGCATCTCGGTTACGCAAACGCCCTGCCTTGACCTGGCTCAAACGGGCTCGGCTATAACGGCGAGAGTCTGTTGGAGCTTTTCAAGCCAATGAAGCCGGCGCGAGGCCTGTCCTCGACCCTGTTCAGCGATCCGCGTCCCACCGCCTATCTGGCCGCCTGCGCGGCGGTGATAGCGACGGTGATCGCGCACCTCTATCTGCCCCAGGCCTTCACCGCGCCGTCGTCGTTCCTGCTGTTCGTGCCGGCGGTGCTGATCGCCGCGGCGCTGGGCGGCCTGGGACCCGGCGTCTTCGCCACCACCTTCGCCTGGGCCGCGGTCTGGTGGGAGACGCGGGGCGCTCCGTTCGACATGGTCAACGGCCTGGCGGCGGCGATCTTCCTGTCGGTCGGCTTCGGCATGGCCATCGGCGGCGGCTGGTTCCACGCCGCGCGGCGACGGGCGACGGCGGTCAACGACCACCTGCGCTCGATCCTCGACACCGTGCCCGACGGGGTGGTGGTCATCGACCGCGCCGGGATCATGACCTCGTTTAGCCCCGCCGCCGAGCGAATGTTCGGCTGGACCCAGGACGAGGTCCTGGGCCGCAACGTCTCGCTGCTGATGCCCGAGCCCTACAAGTCGGCCCACGACAAATACATGGAGCGCTACGCCCGCACCGGCGAGAAGCGGATCATCGGCTCCGGACGCGTGGTGGTGGGGCGGCGCAAGGACGGCTCGACCTTCCCGATGGAGCTTGCGGTCGGCGAGACCAAGGGCGCGACGCCCTCTTTCACCGGCTTCATCCGCGACCTGACCGAAAGCCAGGAAACCGAGACGCGCCTGCAGGAGCTGCAGAACGAACTGGTCCACGTCTCGCGCCTGACGGCCATGGGCGAGATGGCCTCGACCCTGGCGCACGAGCTGAACCAGCCGCTGTCGGCCATCGCCAACCTGCTGACCGGCTCGCGACGGCTGATCGACCGGGGCCGCGAGGCCGACCAGGCCAAGGTGCGCGACGCCATCGACCGCGCCGCCGCCCAGGCCTTGCGGGCCGGCGAGGTGATCCACCGGATGCGCGACTTCGTCCGGCGCGGGGCCAGCGAGCGCGCCGTCGAAAGCCTGTCCAAGCTGATCGAGGAGGCCTCGGCCCTGGCCCTGATCGGCGAGAAGGAACGGCAGGTCGACGTGCGTCTCGATCTGGACCCGCGCGCCGACGCGGTGTTCGCCGACCGGGTGCAGGTCCAGCAGGTGCTGCTGAACCTGATCCGCAACGGCATCGACGCCATGCAGGCCTCCGACCCGCGCAAGCGGGCGCTGCTGATCAGCACCGACCAGACCGAGGACGGCTGGGCCAGGATCAGCGTCGCCGATACCGGTCCCGGCATCGCCGAGTCGGTGCGCGAGCGGCTGTTCCAGCCGTTCATGACCACCAAGCCGCAAGGCATGGGGGTGGGTCTGTCGATCTCGCGCTCGATCATCGAGGCGCACGGCGGCCGCATCTGGGCCGAGGCCAATCCCGGCGGCGGCGCCCTGTTCCGCTTTACCCTGCCGCCCGTCGAGGCGCGCATCGCCCAGAAGGAGACCCTCGATGAGTGACGCCCCCCAGGTCGTCCACGTGGTGGACGACGACGAGAGCGCCCGCGAGTCGCTGGCCTTCCTGCTGGAATCCGCCGATTTCGAGGTCGAGTCCTACGCCAGCGCGCCGGCCTTCCTGGACGCCCTGCCGACCGCCAAGCCGGGCGTGATCATCACCGACGTGCGGATGCCCGAGATGAGCGGCCAGGACCTGGTGGCCCGCCTCTCGGCGCTGAAGGTGCGAATGCCGATCGTGATGATCACCGGCCACGGCGACATTCCAATGGCCGTCGAGGCCATGCGATCGGGCGTGGCGGACTTCCTGGAAAAGCCGTTCTCGGAATCGCGGATGCTGGACGCCCTTCGACGGGCCTTCGACCTGGTCGAGGCGCCAAGCGCCGTCTCCGACGACCAGGCGGCGATCCACAAGCGCATCGAGACCCTGTCGGAGCGCGAGCGCCAGGTGCTGGACGGCGTCGTCGCCGGCCACGCCAACAAGGTCATCGCCCGCGACCTGGGCATCAGCCCGCGCACGGTCGAGATCTACCGCGCCAAGCTGATGACCAAGATGCAGGCCGACAACCTGGCGGCCCTGGTGCGGATGACGCTGTCGGCGCGGGCTTAGGCGCGGGTCGCCCCGGCCGAGCCGAAGGAAATCGCCGCGACGATCGCCGTCAGGCCGATCGGCAGCGGCCCGTAGAACATCATCGGAATGCCCGTCGCGATCGAGAAGACGTTGTCTGGCGACACTTGCGCGCTGATCGCCATGAGAACCAGCACGAGGCCGAAGATCAGCGCCGACACCAGGCCTCTGAGGACGCGCGACGGCAGGCCGGCTCCGACGACGCCAACGCCCATGCCCAGCAGCGCCATAGCGACCAGGAAGGGGACGAGGCCGAGCACGAACACCGCGACCCAGGCGCCGCCCGTCGAGATGTCGCTCCGCGCGATCCGCAACGATACGAACTGGTTGGGGATCGTCCAGAGCAGCAGCAGGCCGCAAACAGCGTGGAACAGACCGACCAGCAGGCCCCGCGCCGCTCCCCCGCCGATGTGTCGGCTGTTTTCCACCATGTTGGAGACCTCGGGAAAACCATTACGATCCGCGCGCGCGAGCACGGCCATCGTCTTTAGCCCGTAAGGCGCCAAGCGGGTAAGGCCGCCCTCTAGACCTGGGCGCCGAGGACCTCGGCCAGCCGGCGGCCCAGGGCGTCGTCCAGCAGGGGCTTTTCGACCACCGACACGCCGCGCACGCCCGCGCGCACCAGCCGTTCGGCGTCGCCGGTCAGGACGATGGTCGGACGCCCGCCCACCCGGTGGGGCCAGGAGCGATCGCTGTCGTCGATGACCACGCAGGCGGCGGCGCTGCAGTCGACGCAGGCCATGCAGGCGTCGGGCGCGGCCGGGGCGCTGACGGCGTAGCCTTCCGTCTCCAGGGAAAAGCGCAAGGCTTCCCTCAGCGGCTCGTCGGCCACCAGGAGCAGGATCAAGGGTCGGGGATCCGACAGGTCAGGCCGATCGCACATGGCGCCCAGACTCCGCGCGATCTCTCCGCCGCGCCTTGATCGGCGTCAAAACTCGACGGGTACGCGGACGCGCCTAAGCAATTCCCCTTAGCGAGGCTTCCTTAGGCGTGGTCCACGAATTTCCGCGCGGCGTCCGGGGCGCGATAACCCTCTCAAGCCAAGGGGGTTCTCCATGTTGTCTCCGATCCGCGCCAAAAGCTTTGACACCGATCATCTGTTCGACGCCGCCTTGCCCACGCCGGGCGCCTGCCTGCGGCTGACCCGCGACGAGGAGATCTTCGGCGAGGGCGAGGACGCCGACTACATCTACCAGGTGGTCTCGGGCTCGGTGCGCACCTATCGCATCCTGCGCGACGGCCGTCGCCAGGTGGACGCCTTCCTGTTCGCCGGCGACTATTTCGGCTGGGAGATGGGCGAGGCGCACCGCGTCACCGCCGAGGCCATGTGCGACACCAGCGTGCGGATGATCCGCCGGGGCGCGCTCAGCGACCTGGTGGCGCGTCGCGGCGACGCGGCCCGCGCGGTCTTCCACCTGACCGCCGAGGGCCTGCAACGCAGCCAGGACCACGTGCTGATGCTGGGCCGCCGCTCGGCGATCGAACGGGTCGTGGGCCTGCTGCTCGACATCGCCCAGCGCACCCGCGCCGACGCCGAGATCGACGTGCCGATGGGCCGCCAGGACATGGCCGACTATCTGGGCCTGACGATCGAGACCGTCTCGCGGGCCCTGACCAGCCTGCAGGACGAGGGCCTGATCGCCCTGCCGACCGTGCGCCACGTGGTGCTGAAGGACCGCCGCGCCCTGGAGCGGATGGTTCTCTAGAATATCGCGCGGAGTGGCGGGCGCCCCCTAAACCCCGCCCTCGTCGGCGCGCTCCAAGCCCGCGATCGTCGCCTCGGTCTCGGGTCCGGCCTGGGAGATCGCGCGCAGCATGGCCTGGCGCAGAGCGTAGGCCAGCAGGCCGACCAGGATGGCGGCGTTCAGCACGAACGGCCCCCATCCGACGCGCTCGTAGAGCAGCACGAACAGCGGCGCGACGACGACGTTGAGGCCGTTGATCGCGGCGATCGCGCCCGCCGCCCCGGCCTGGTCGCGCGCCCCGACCGACAGCGAGGCCCCAGCCGTGAAGCCCGGCCGCGCGAAGCCATAGCCCAGGCAGGCGATCGCGTAGCCGATGGCGACGGCGGCGTAGTCCGGGGCGAAGGCGACGACCGCGTTGCCCACCGCCGCGCAGCCGACGCCCCAGCGCATCAGCTCGCGCGGGCCCATGCGGAACATCCGGATGAGACCCCACTGGGCCAAGAGGCCCGCCACCGCCCCGGCCGCCATGGCCAGGGTGATGAAGCCCTGGGCCTTGATCGGCGAAAGGCCCAGCTTGTCGATGATCAGAAAGCCCAGGGTCTGGGTCTGGGCCGTCTGGCACGAGGCGACCAGGAAGCCGAAGATCAGGAACGGCTTGAGGCGCTCGTCCTTCCACAGGGCGACGTCGGAGCCGCCGCCCAGGAACGGCAGGGCCCGCCGGCGGCGCGGCGGCGTCTCGCCGCCCCCGACCGGCTTGAAGGTCTCGGGCAGGCCGCGATGCACGACGAACAGCATGACCGCCGCCAGCACGGCGAAGGCGAACATCGGCCCGGCCAGGGTGACGATCGGCAGCACGAACAGCGGCGCCAGCAGCGGTCCCACCACCGTGCCCAGGCCCGTGGCCCCGGCCAGGGTGGCCATGGTCTGGGTGCGCTCCTCGCGGCTGGTCCGCTCGGCCATATAGGCCTGGGTCGCCGGGTTGGCGGCCGAGCCGAAGCCGCCGAAGATCGCGCGCGACAGCAGGAACAGCACGAAGATCACCATCGGCGCGGCCACGTGGCGCAGGCCCGCCGAGACGACGATGGCGCACAGGCTCATCGACAGGCAGAACCCGCCCAGGCCCAGCAGGATCAGCGGCTTGCGTCCTCGGATGTCGGATTGTCGCGCCCAGATCGGCGAGGTGATCGCCCACAGCACCGCCGACAGCGAGAAGATGGCCGCGACCATGGCGTCGGGAATGCCGATCTGCCGGCCGATGGCGGGCAGCACCGACAACATGCCCGTGTTCCCCAGGGCGGTCGCCACGGACACGCCGAAGAGAATGGCGAATGGGCCTCGGTTGTCCCGGGCCTCCTGAGTCTCCCCTGTCATCAAACAACCGTTAGACCCGCCGGCGACAGGGCGCAATCCGTCGCGGCCATCGCGGCCTTATGGTCGCGCAGGGAACCTTGGATTAATCATTAAATCCGATGATGCGCCGTCATTCGCGGGGTCGGCTAAAGCACCATGTTCCAGATCATCGGCATTGTCCTGCTCTTCGGCCTGGTGTTCGGCTCGTTCATCATGTCCGGCGGCAAGATGGACGTCATCATCGAGGCGGCCCCGCACGAGCTGATGTGTATCCTGGGCGCGGGCATCGCCTCGTTCCTGATCTCGAACTCGATGACGACGATCAAGGCCACGGCCGGCGGCTTCGGCAAGATCTTCAAGGGCCCCAAGTGGAACGCGGCCGACTATCGCGACCTGTTGAGCCTGTTGTTCCTGCTGACCAAGACGATGAAGTCCAAGGGCGTCATCGCCCTGGAAAGCCACATCGAAAAGCCGCACGAGAGCACGATCTTCGGCCGTTACGCCAAGATCACCCACGACCACTTCGCCGTCGACTTCATCTGCGACACGCTGCGGATGATGACCATGAACCTGGAAGATCCGCACCAGGTCGAGGACGCGATGGAAAAGCAGCTCGAAAAGCACCACCACGAGGCGCTCGAGCCCGCCCACGCCCTGCAATCCCTGGCCGACGCCCTTCCGGCGCTGGGCATCGTGGCCGCCGTGCTGGGCGTGATCAAGACCATGGGTTCGATCACCGAGCCGCCCGCCGTGCTGGGCGGCATGATCGGCGGCGCCCTGGTCGGCACCTTCCTGGGCGTGTTCATGGCCTATGGCTTGGTGGCGCCGTTCGCCCTGCGCCTGACCTCGGTCGTCAACGAGGAAGGCGCCTTCTACAAGATCATCCAGGCGGTGCTGGTGGCCCACCTGCACGGCAACGCCGCCCAGATCTCGGTCGAGATCGGCCGCGGCAATGTCCCCTCGCCGGCCCAGCCCAGCTTCGCCGAGCTGGAAGAGGCCCTGTCGCAGATGCCGAACGAATAAGACTCCCCGCGGCCTTCGCTCGCCGAGAGGTCGCCTGATCACGGCCCCGTGAAGTCCTGGCTTGCGCGGGCTTTCGAACCGGTATTCCCTTCGCTGAAGGCCGCCGCGAGGGCGGCCGTCGCCAGGGGAAACCTCATGAGCTCCACCGTTCTTCGCAAGTTCCTGATCGCCGGCGTGGCCGTCGCGGCCCTGTCGCTGGCCGCCTGCGGCAAGAAGGACGCCGCCGAGGGCGACAGCGCCGCCGCCAAGGCCGCCGCCGCCGACGCCAGCACCGTGACC
>NZ_SZWJ01000032.1:0-47708 GCF_012184455.1 Caulobacter sp. SSI4214
CGCCGGCGGGGCGGCGGCCTGCTGGTTACAGCCGGCCAGCGCGCCGCTGATCGCCAGCGGCAGCAGGACGGAGGGGAAACGACGGATAAAGCGGGTCAAGGCTCTGTCTCCCGGGCCTGGTTTCAAGAGCGCTCGGCCGGGCTTTGGGGTCGCGACCGAAGGGTGGGTTCTCGATACATGTCCAGCCTTGAACCGCCTTTGAGGCCCTCGTTCATCTCACGCTCAGGCCAGCGCCCTATTCTCGCCGCATCGCCTTCATCGCCAGCGACGCGCCCAGCGCCACTAGGCAGACGAAGAACGCCGCCTTGGTCACGGCGGCGGCCACGTGGACGACGAAGCCCAGGACCCCGAACAGGATCATCAGGACCAGCAGGACGGCGGCGAGCTTGAGCATGTCGCGATAACGCCGCCGGGCGGCGGCGGTTCCGCCTTCAACCGGCGCGCCACAGACCGATCGACCCGCCCGGACCACACAGCACCCCGGCCTTGCGCGAACTCAGCCGGACGGTGTTGAACGGCGCGGACGACACGCGCTGGAACGGCGCGTCGTCATAGCTGACCAGCACGCCCGAGAGACCGGCGGCCATCACCGTCTTGCCGTGGACCGCCACGCTGGAGAGATAGCCGGCCGGAGCCGGCGCGCGCCGGACCTCGAGGGAGCCCGGACCGAGGATCGCCAGGTTCGCGCCCTCGGCGTCCGGCGCCTTGTAGTCGCCGCCGCAGACCCACAGCTCGCGCCGCTTGCTCCAGGCCACCGCGAACGCGCCCCGCGACGGGGCGTCGGCCGGAATCGGGGTCTTCAACGCCACGAAGTAGCGGCCGCCCTCTCGGGAGACATAGACCCGCGCCATGCCGCCTCCGCCCGTGCAGAAGGCGACCTCGCCGTGCGGACCGATGGCCAGACAGCCGTTCGACGCGGCGAAGGCGCCCTCCCCGTCGTCGGCCGGCGGCAGGGCGTCGGGCGGCAGCCGCGTCCAGGTCTGGCCGCCGTCGGCGGTGTAGAGCACCGTGAACCGCCCCTCGGTCGGATCGCCCAGGATGAAGCCGCGCCGGTGGTCGACGAAGGCGATGGCGTCCCAGAAGCCGTTGGGATCCTCGTTGACCGCGACCCGCGTCCAACGCTTGCCGCCGTCACGCGTGCGCCACAGCTGCGAGGCCTGTCCAGGACCCGCGCTCATGGCCAGCACATGGTCGTCGTCGAAGGCGTGCAGGCCGCGAAAGTCGAGCTCCTCGGCCCCGACGATCCGCATCGGATCCTGCCGCTCGTCGCGGCCCCGGATGATCCAGCCCTTGGAGCCCGAGGCCCACCAGGTCTTGCCGCCCGTCGCCGACAGGCCGCGCAGCTGGCTGTCGGTCTCGGACGCGGGGATGCGGATCCCGCCGAGATCCTGGCCGGCGAAAGCGGGCGTCGCCAGGGCGGCCGCGCCGGCGAGGATGACGTCTCTGCGGTTCATGAGGCCCTGCCGAGGTGGTTCGATCACCTTGGCTTCGGGCGAAACGGCCGGGAGCGCAAGCGCCAACCGAAACCCTCTCCCGCCGGGAGAGGGCGGGGCCCGCCGCGAAGCGGTGGGAGGGTGAGGGACTACGAGGCCCAACGGCGCGCCGGTCAACGCCGCCCCCCTCACCCTACCCTCTCCCCAAGGGAGAGGGAGCTCCTGTGTCGAAAGCTCTTCTCCCCCGGAGAAGGAGCCATCCTTACATCTCACGGCGAGACGATCGCGGGGCTGAGCAGGTCAGTCAAGGATCACCCTCCGGGCGGCCGCCGCGCGGCGACGCGGAGCGTCGTCCTTGACTGACCTGCTCAGCCCTGCACGCTGCAGCCTCCAAGAGATGTAAGGTTAGCACCGACCTGGGAGGTCGGGTTTCGACCCATATGCGACGCTGGGAAGGTCCAGTGCGGGCCGCCCACGGGAGTCAGTCAGACCTTTGGGGCTGTGCTTGCCTTCAATCGCTGCGCCGCCGCGAGCGTCAGGCGCTTTCCAGTGTCGTCGGTGAGGTAGAGGAAATTGCCACGCTGCTGCTGGTCGAGCGCGATCTCTATCGCGTTGGCGAGCGAATAAGGCCCGATATCGACCCTGACTCCGTCCGCGCCATTCCACCAAACAAAGTACTTCATCGGAGCAAGGTATGTCGGTTTTTGAATCCAGTCACAATGACTGCTCGCCACCCATCCCGGACAATGGACAGGTCCGCATATACGCTTCCGCGGCGATTACATCCGCGCTCACCGCCCCGCCTGAACCAACACCTGCGCCAGGATCCCCAACACGATCGCCCCGCAGGTCAGCAGCACCAGCAACGGCGCCTTCGGATGGGAGACGTTGATCGTCCAGCCCATGATCAGAATGCGCTTGGGCACGATCAGCCTAGGATCGTCAGGCCCGTGGTAGAAGCCGAAACCGTCGTACCAGCCGTTCATCGGCGACATCTCCAGAACGTCCGAAGCCTGCCAGAGCCTGCGGCGCCTTTCCAGGACCTCCGTCAGACTCCCTTCCCCCTTGATGGGGGAAGGGTTGGGGATGGGGGTGAGTAGCTGAATTTAGTGCGCGCCAGGCCTCTACGGCAGCACCACTCCCACCCTACCCTCCCCCATCGAGGGGGAGGGACCACGCCGCTCAGCCACGCCAACCCCAAAAGAAAACGGCCCCGGAGGTTTCCCTCCGAGGCCGCTTCGGCGGTTCCACAAGGAACCCGTTCCCGACGAGACGCCGGGATCGGATTACTTGATTTGGACCTTGGCGCCGGCTTCCGTGAGCTTCTTCGAAACTTCTTCGGCTTGTTGCTTCGAGACGTTTTCGACGACGTTCTGCGGAGCGCCTTCGACCAGGTCCTTGGCTTCCTTCAGGCCGAGGTCCGGACGGACGCCGCGGACTTCCTTGATCACGTTGATCTTCTTGTCGCCGCCGTCGACCAGGACGACGGTGAATTCGGTTTGCTCTTCGGCGGCTTCGGCCGGAGCGGCGGCGGCGCCGCCGACAGCGGCGACGGCGACCGGAGCGGCGGCCGAGACGCCCCACTTTTCTTCCAGCAGCTTCGACAGTTCAGCGGCTTCCAGCACCGACAGGGTGGACAGTTCTTCGACCAGCTTTTCGAGCTTCGACATGTGTCAGTTCCTAAAGAGAGATTGGGATAGATTTGCGGGGATGACCGTTACGCGGCGTCTTTGGTCGCGTAGGCGTTGAAAACGCGAGCCAGCTGGCCAGCCGGGGCCTGCAGGACGCCAGCGATCTTGGTCGCCGGAGCCTGGATGAGGCCGATGAGCTTGCCACGCAGTTCGTCCAGCGACGGCAGGGTCGCCAGAGCGCGCACGCCAGCTTCGTCCAGCACGTTGGTCTGGTCCAGAACGCCACCGACCAGCTTCAGCTTGTCGTTTTCCTTGGCGAACTGCACCGCGATCTTCGCGGCCGAAACGGCGTCCGGGCCGTAGGCGATGGCGACCGGGCCGGTGAAGAGCTTTTCGCCCTTGTCACCGAGCTTGCCGTCCAGAGCCTTGAGGGCCAGGGTGTTCTTCACAACCTTGATCGCGGCGCCTTCCTTGCGGAGGCGAAGACGAAGGTCGGTCATTTCCGCAACGGTCAGACCCATGTAGTGGGTCACGACGACAGCGCCGGCGTCGGCGAACACGCTTTTCAGCGATTCGATCGACTCCTGCTTTTGAGCGCGGTCCATTGCGGTCTCCTACTCAGTTAGCAGCGGCCGGACCATTCCGGCAGCCAGATGCGGTCCCATGCGGAATTGCTCCCGCGCGCGAGTCGCATATGCCTGTTCCAAGGAAAGTCAGCCGCGCTCCGGTCTCGGGCGGATCTTCCGAAGAAGGGGGCCACGAGCAGGAGGACTTGGCGTCTCTATCCCTGTCTCCCGACGGCGAGGAAGGGCTCTTCCCCGGTTACGGCGTTGGTGACCCCACGCCCCGTAGTTCTCAAACAGGTTCCCCAGCGGACGAGTCCGCCGAAGAGGCGCGCCGTATAGACGGTTCGGCCGAAAAGTTCAACTCCCCCCAACCACCGTCTTTCCCGCCACAAGGGCGGGTGTTACCCGGGACCGACAATTCCTATCGGTTTCGATCTAGAGACGGGCGAGCGGTCGCACGCTTACCTAAACCGACAAACGGTTTGCGTATCGGTATAGACATTCCGCCTCACGCCCTTGAAGCGGGACCAGCAGGCTCAAGGCTCCTCAAGACGTCCGGTTGCTCGGAGCTTGGCCATCGACGAGCAATGCGCACGGGGTTGGCCTTCTGGCCAACGGATTCGTCTGCGCCTGCCTCATGACTTAGAACGATCTTTCGCGATCCATGCCCAAACGGATTTGGGAAGCCAACCCGCCCGGTGCTTGAGGTTAACCTCAACCACAAAAATGTGTGCGCGCTCGCCGACAACTTTGCGGACCCGCTCGTACCAAGTCTTGGAATCCTTGGTGGTGTAGAGGATCCAGCAATTGGGCGCGTATTTGATCCAGTCCAACGCTTTGTCGAAACGGGCATGCAGCATCGCTTCGTCAATTTCGCCACCGCGCGTGTTGAGCGTAACTAGAAGGAACTCAGCCATCGTCGTCGTCCGCGTCGTCCGCATCATCAGGCGCGGGTAAGATTGCAACCTCCGGGTCGGCCGCGTCGGGTCCTGGTGGAAGCTCGGGCAGACCCTTCGCCTGCGCTTGATCTCGGTAGTGGGCGATAAGTTCCGTACCACTCATGATCGCTTGCACCGGAAAGTCTCGCGCAAAGCCCCTCATAATCGCGACCCAGGCGAAGTACGCGATAGTCACTATGACTCCCACGCCGACCAGGACGGCGTCCGCGACCAAGTCGGCAGATAGCTTCACTACGATGACGAGCCAAAGCCCAATAAGGCACCACATGACAGTAGCGGTCGTGCCCAGCACTCCGCGACCGAACTTGACCTTGCTGGCACCCGTGGCGAGCCTGCTAACCAGCACGCCAGGATCGATGTCTAACATCGCCCCCTCCTGATCGATCTCGTATTCAATACACGGATGGGCACGGAGGAACGACCCCCACAGAAGGGTGCGCGGTACCAGCACTATCGATGGAGATACTACGGCGGGAATGACGGTGTGTAATGGTGAAGGCTGTGCTTTCTTGCGCCCGCGCTCCAGAGAGATCCCAGCCCATGAAACGCACCGCCGCCGCCCTGACCGCGCTCTTCCTGGCCCTCGCCTCGCCCGCCCTGGCCGAGCCGGCCGCTCCGCCGACGCCTCGGGCCGTCATCGCCGATCCCGCGCGGGACAAGGCCCATCCGCCCGGGATGGCGGCGTTCCAGCTCGACATCGCCGGATCGAAGGTCAACGCCATCCTCTACACTGCCGCCGGCGACCAGCCGCATCCGACGATGCTGTTCCTGCACGGCTTCCCGGGCAACGAGACCAATATCGACCTCCTGCAGGCCGTGCGTCGCGCCGGCTGGAACGCCATGCGGATCAACTATCGCGGCTCGTGGGGCAGCCAGGGCGAGTTCAGCTTCGCCAACGCCCGCGCCGACGGCGAGGCGGCGGTGGCTTGGCTCTTGGATCCCGCCAACATCGCCAAATATCACATCGATCCCAAGCGGATCATCGTGGCCGGCCACAGCATGGGCGGCTTCATGGCCGCCAGCGCGGCGGCGGCCGACCCGCGCGTGGCCGGGACGGTGATGATCGACGCCTGGAACATCGCCGGCGACGCGGCGCGGATCACCGACGACCAGAGCCGCAAGGCCGCCGTCGAAAAGATGCGCCCCGACACCGCGCCCCTGGCGACCACGCCCGAGGCCCTGGTCGACGAGATCGTGCGCGACACGGCCAAGCTGAACCTCGAGACCCTGGCCGCCAAGATTTCCGATCGGCCGGTGCTGATGATCGGCGCGGAGTACGCCAACGCGCCCAAGGTCCGCAAACAGGCCGCCGCCGCCAAGGCCGCCGGGGCCAAGGCCCTGACCGAGGCCTATTATCCCACCGATCATAGCTTCTCGGATTCCCGCATCGCGCTGGAGGCCGAGGTGCTGCGGTGGCTGGCCCGCTTCGACCCGACCATCCTGCCCGCCGGCCCGACCATCCCGCTGCACGCGGCCTATGACGAGCAGAACCCCTTCGCCCGCGCCATCCGGGGCGAGATGCAGGTCTTCAAGGTCTATGAGGACGCCGACGTCCTGGCCTTCATGGACTACGCCCCCATGGAGCCCGGCCATGTGCTGGTGATCTCCAAGACCTCCAAGGCCCGCAACCTGCTGGAGATCGATCCCAAGGACCTGGCCAAGGTCATGGCCGTCGCCCAGAAGGTCGGCCAGGCCGAGGTCGACGCCCTGGGCCTGTCGGGCTTCATGATCGTGCAGAACAATGGCGTCGGCCAAAGCGTGCCGCACCTGCACGTCCACGTGATCCCGCGCATCGCCGGCAAGCCGGTCTATATGGCCGAGAACGCCAAGGCCGATCCCAAGGATCTGGAGGCGATGGCGGCCAAGATCAGGGCGGCGATGAGGTAGGGGCGGACAGCGCCCCCTCCGTCACGCGGCTGACGCCGCGCGCCACCTCCCCCGTTTCACGGGTGAGGAGGAAGCCACTCCTGCCCCGCTTGCGGGGGAGGTGGATCGGCGCCGATAGGCGACGAGACGGAGGGGGCGCTACCCTAGCCGCGCCAGGGCCGCCCGCCCCGCCGCCGCGCCCGTCGCGAAGCAGGCCTGCAGCAGATAGCCGCCGGTCGGCGCCTCCCAGTCCAGCATCTCGCCGGCCAGGATCACGTCCGGTCGCGCCTTCAGCGCTAGGCCGTCCAGGCTTTCGAACCGCACGCCGCCGGCCGTGGAGATGGCGCGCTCCAGGGACTGGACCCCCGTCAGGTCCAGCGGCGCGGCCTTGATCGCGGCCGCCAGGGCGGCGGGCTCGGAGGGCAGGTCCAGGCCGTGCGCCTCGCGCAGCAGATTGACCTCGACGGGCGACAGCTTGACGGCCTTGCGCAGGAAATTGGCCAGGCTATGGCCGCCGCGCGGCGCGCGCAGACGGCGCTCCAGGGTCTCGACCGGGATGTCCGGCCGCAGGTCGACGGTCAGCACCGCGCCGCCGGCCAGGGCCGCGTCGCGCGCCGCGCCGCCCAGGGCGTAGACCGCCCCGCCCTCCAGGCCATAACGGGCCACCATCGCGTCGCCCCGCGCGCGGGCCGATCCCAGGCTCAGCGACACGTTCTTCAGGGGCTCGCCGGCGAAGCGATCGCGGAAGACGGCGCTCCAGGCGACATCGAAGCCGCAGTTGGCCGGGCGGAACGGCGCGATCTCCGAGCCGCCGACCCGCAGCAGCGGCGCCCAGGCCGCGTCCGAGCCCAGCTTGGGCCAGCTGGCGCCGCCCAGGGCCAGGACCGTCGCGCGGGCCCGTATCACATGGCGGCCGTCGGGCGTCTCGATCACCAGCCGCCCCGCCGCGTCCCAGCCCTTCCAGGTCGCGCGCGGCCTCAACGCGACGCCCAGGCCCTCCAGCCGCGCCAGCCAGGCCCGCAGCAGCGGCGAGGCCTTCATCGCGGTGGGAAACACCCGGCCGCTGGCGCCCACGAAGGTCCGCTGGCCCAGCCCCTCGGCCCAGGCGATCAGGTCCTTGGGCGCGAAGGCCTCCAGCATCGGCGCCAGCCGCGCCGCCCGGTCGCCGTAACGCGCCACGAAGCGCTCGAAATCCTCCGAATGGGTAAGGTTCAGCCCGCCGCGCCCGGCCATCAGGAACTTTCGCCCGAAGGTCGGCATCTTCTCGAACACGGCCACGGACTTGCCGGCCTTGGCGACCGTCTCGGCCGCCATCAGCCCCGCCGGTCCGCCGCCGATCACCGCCACGTCGAAAGTCTCCCCTCTCTCTGGGCTTGGCACCTCAGGCGGCCTCGATATCGGTCAGGGCGAAGTCCTCGCCCTTGTAGAGCAGCGGCGCGCCGTGGACCTTGGCGCAGGCATAGGAAAAGCAATCGCCCATGTTGAGCCGCGCCGGGTGGACGCCCTTGCCGTAGCGGGCGTGGGCGTCGAGGGCGATGCGCTGCTCGGCCTCGCCGATGGGAATGACGCGCGCCCCGGCGCCGAACTGGTAGCCGGCGACGATGGCCTCGACCCGGGCCTGGTCCCGGCGCGTGACCTTCATGATCGCCCGCACGGTTTCCCAGTTGGACAAGGCCGAGGTCAGCACCGAGCCCGAGGTCAGCAACCGCGCCTCGAAATCCTCGGCTTCCGGCTCGTTCAGGATGATGGCCGTCCAGGCCGAGGCGTCGACGAACATCACTCGTCGTTGAGGCTGTCGAAGAAGGCCTTGTCCGCGACCTCGCCCGTCCTGGGCCAGGCGGCCACTTCGTCGCGAATGGCCTTCAACGCGGCCCGCTTCTGGGCGAGCGCCTTCTCGTCGGCTTCCCGCGCCTTAGTCACCGCCAGCTTGATCGCGTCGGTGATGCCGACGCGCTTTTCCTCGGCGTACTGACGCACCAGGGCGTCGGTCTCCGGATCGCGGACGTGAAAGGGCATGGCGAGGCTCCATCTAGACGGAAGGTAGCATCGGCTAGCCGGAGGGACAATGTGAGGGCTTGAGCACGCCTTCGTCCCGACCTTACCCCGTCATCCCGCGCGCTATGCGCGGGACCCATGGTTCAGCTGCTACGTGAGAGCGTTCTTCCGCTCCGCATATGCGGCGGATAGATGGGTCCCGCGCATGAAGCGCGGGATGACGAGTATTAGGTCCGCAAGACGTCGGAGCCTGGCCGCCCCGCCCCCCAAACGCGAAAACGGGCGCTGGATCGCTCCAGCGCCCGTTCGCTTACGCTTTACTGAAAAGCTTAGGCTCAGCCGACCGAGGCGGTGTCGACCTTGAAGCCCGGGCCCATCGTCGACGACAGACCGATGCGCTTGATGAACACGCCCTTGGCGCCCGAGGGCTTGGAGCGGTTCAGGGCTTCGATCAGAGCCTTGACGTTGACGACCAGGGCTTCGTCGGTGAACGAGGCCTTGCCGATGCCGGCGTGAACGATACCGGCCTTTTCGACGCGGAACTCCACGGCGCCGCCCTTGGCGTCCTTGACGGCCTGGGCGACGTTCGGGGTCACGGTGCCGACCTTCGGGTTCGGCATCAGGCCGCGCGGGCCCAGCACCTTACCGAGGCGACCGACCAGGGCCATCATGTCCGGGGTCGCGATGACGCGATCGAAGTCCATGAAGCCGCCGGCGATCTTTTCGTACAGGTCTTCGGCGCCGACGTGCTCGGCGCCCGCGGCGGTCGCTTCGGCCGCCTTGGCGTCCTTGGCGAACACGGCGACGCGGACGTCACGGCCGGTGCCCGACGGCAGGTTGACGACGCCGCGGACCTGTTGGTCGGCGTGACGCGGGTCGACGCCCAGGTTCACCGAGATCTCGATGGTCTCGTCGAACTTGGCCCTGGCGTTTTCCTTGACCAGCTTGATGGCGGCTTCGACCGAGTGGGTCGCGTCGCGGTCGCCGGTCCAGGCCTTGATGCGCTTGGGTTGCTTAGCCATTGGATTAGGCCTCCACGATCTTCAGGCCCATGGCCTTGGCGGAGCCTTCGATGATCTTGGCGGCGGCCTCGAGATCGTTGGCGTTCAGGTCCTTCATCTTCTTTTCGGCGATCTCGCGCAGCTGGGCGCGGGTGATCGAGCCGACGGTCTCGCGACCGGTCAGCTTGGCGCCCGACTTCAGACCGGTGGCCTGCTTCAGATAGAAGGTGGCCGGCGGGGTCTTGGTGACGAAGGTGAACGACTTGTCCTGATAGACCGTGATGACGGTCGGCAGGGGGGTGCCCTTTTCGACGTTCTCGGTGCGCGCGTTGAACTCCTTGCAGAAGCCCATGATGTTGACGCCGCGCTGACCCAGAGCCGGGCCGATGGGGGGCGAAGGCGTGGCCGAGCCAGCCTTCACCTGGAGCTTGATGTAGCCCAGGATCTTCTTAGCCATGATATCCTCACTGGTGAGCCGTGGTGCGGGCTTGGCGACCCTTCCACGGATTTGAACCCGCCCTCTCTCCGGAAAAGAGAAAACGACGAGCACGCCCCCGAACGGGGTCCGGGGGCGAGGCGCGGCGTGTAGCAGGCGAAGGCGAGGGAGTCAAAGCCCCCTTACCCTCTCCGCGCCGCGCGTCCGGCCTTCACCGCGGCGGCCAGGTCGTCCAGCATTCGGACCGAGGTCTCCCAGTCGACGCAGGCGTCGGTGACCGACTGGCCGTAGACCAGCGGCTGGCCGGGCACGATGTCCTGGCGGCCGGCGACGAGATTGCTTTCGATCATCACGCCCATGATCGGCGAGGCGCCGCCGGCCAGTTGGGCGCACACGTCGGCGGTGACGGCCGGCTGGTTCTCATGGTTCTTGCCGCTGTTGGCGTGGCTGACGTCGACCATCAGGCGCGGCGCGAGACCGGCCTTGGTCAGGGCCTGGGCGGCGGCGGCGACGCTGCCCTCGTCATAGTTCGGCGTCTTGCCGCCGCGCAGCACCAGGTGGCAGTCGGGATTGCCGGTCGTCGTGGCGATGGCGGCGCGGCCCTCCTTGGTCACGGCCAGGAAATGGTGCGGCTGGGCGGCGGCCGTCACCGCGTCGATCGCCACCTTCACGTCGCCGTTGGTGCCGTTCTTGAAGCCGACCGGGCAAGAGAGGCCCGAGGCCATCTCGCGGTGGATCTGGCTTTCGGTGGTGCGGGCCCCGATCGCGCCCCAGGCCACCAGATCGGCGATGTACTGCGGCGTCGTCACGTCCAGGAACTCGCAGGCCGCCGGCAGGCCCTGGGCGCTGACGTCCAGCAGCACCCGGCGCGCCCGGCGCAGGCCCTCGTCGATGCGGAAGCCGCCGTCCAGGTCCGGGTCGTTGATCAGCCCCTTCCAGCCGACCGTGGTGCGGGGCTTCTCGAAATAGACCCGCATGATCACCTCCAGCTCGCCGGCGTGACGCTCGCGCTCTGCGGCCAGTCGGCGGGCGTAGTCCAGCGCCGCCTTGGGATCGTGGATCGAGCACGGGCCGATCACCACCACCAGCCGGTCGTCGCGACCGTCGAGGATGTCGTGGACGGCGCGGCGGGCGTCGCCGACCACCTCGGCGACCGACGAACTGGCCGGCGCCTCGCCGATCACCTGGGCGGGCGGGCTGAGGGTTCGCAGCTTGGAGATCCGAAGATCGTCGGTGGGGACGGGCAGCGCGGTGACGGCGGCGGCGGATGGCATGGCTTTGCTCCTGGAAGGTCGGGAGGTCCGGCGGCCATCAAAAAAGCCGCCCGGGGATCCCCTGGCGGCTGGTGAAAGGTGTTCTAGAGAGCCTGATCTTCAGGCCGAACGATCCCCTCCCGGCGCCAGAGGCGTCGGATAGCTAAAATACCAAAACAGCTGTTGGCTGGCGGCGAGGATCATCGCCGTGACCCTAGAGCCAAGTTCGCCGCCTGTCACGTCCAAAGCGCGCGGCCCTTTCCCGCGTCTCCCAGCCGAGCGCGTCAGCCGACGAACGCCCGCTCGATGACGAAGTCGCCCGGCTCGGCGTTGGAGCCTTCCTTCAGGCCCTGGGCCTCCAGGATGGCGGCGGTGTCCTTGATCATGGCCATCGAGCCGCACAGCATGGCCCGATCGTGCTCGGGATCGAACTTCCCGCCCTCGACGCCCAGATCGCTGAACAGCTTGCCGCTCTCGATCAGGTCGGTGAAGCGACCCTGGCGTTCGAACGGCTCGCGGGTCACGGTCGGATAATAGGTCAGCTGGGCGCGGGCCTCGTCGCCGACCAGCGGGTCGTCGAAGATGTCGCGGGTGAAGAGGTCGCGATAGGCCAGCTCCTTCACCTCGCGCACGCCGTGGCAGACGATCACCCGCTCGAAGCGGCTGTAGGCGTCCGGGTCGCGGGCCACCGACAGCCAGGGCGCCAGGCCCGTGCCGGTGCCGAACAGGAAGAGGCGCTTGCCCGGGCGCACGGCGTCCAGCACCAGCGTGCCGGTCGGCTTCTTGCCCAGGAGGATCTCGTCGCCCTCCTGGATCAGTTGCAGACGCGAGGTCAGCGGACCGTCGGGAACCTTGATCGAGAAGAATTCCAGCTCCTCGGCGAAGCTGGGCGAGCCGATCGAGTAGGCGCGCAGGATCGGCTTCTTCTCGCCCAGGTCCTCGCGCGGCGGCAGGCCGATCATCACGAACTCGCCCGAGCGGAAGCGGAAGCTGGCCGGGCGCGTGATGGCGAAGCTGAACAGCCGGTCGGTCCAGTGCTTCACCCACAGCACCGTCTCGGTGAAGTGGGGAGCTTCCTTGACGGGGGCGGGAGCGGCGGACGCGGTGGCCGTCATCTGACCTGAATCCTTCGAAAAACCCAAAGCCGCCAAGGCGGAGCGGCGCGGTCGGCTGTCTCATGGGATCACGGCCGTCTTCCTGTCAACGCCGGTTGTCTAAAGGCGGGGCGGGAAAAACTCCGACCAGACCGACGCGCCATGACGGAGGGCGAAGGGGGCCGACACCGGCGTCCGAAAGATCAGCCTCAGTATTGGCGGTGCAAAGGAAAACGTCGGTTCGGTTCGCGAATAGTCGTCAGGATGAGAGACGATATCATCTGAATCGGCATGAGATTGCGCGTCTACCCGACAAATGGTCGCGGCGCGTTCGAATGCCGTCCGGCCAAGGACAATCTGTTTCCCGATCCCGGGAAACGCCGAACCGATTTTTCGAAAATGGCGAAAATGTGATTGCCGGTCTTTCAAACCGGGCGCAGACTTCTTTTGCTTCGTTCGCGGAGCCAACGATACGGAGGAACGTATGCGGGTTTGGTTCGTAGGGGCCGCCGCGGCGGCCGGTATGGTAGCGTTTGGTTTGGCCGGTTGCAGCGAAGGCGGCGCGAAGACGAAGGTCGCGCAGGCCCAACAAGTCATCGTCGAAGGCACGTCCGTCACCGCCTCGGGCTGCGTCAGGCCGGTCGAGAAGACCAACTGCCTGGTCGTGAAGGGCCGCGGCGGCGGCTATTACGACATCAGCGCCGTCAGCCCGGCGCCCGACCTCTCCAAGGGGGTGGCGATCTCGCTGCAGGGCACCGACAAGGGCAAGAACACCCAGTGCGGACGCCAGCTCACCGACGTGAAGTGGTCGTATCTGGGCATCCAGTGCGGCGGCTCGACGGCGGCCAGCGCGTCGGGAACGACCGAAAAGACCAAGACCGAGAAGGCCGGCTGATCGTCTCGGCCGCTTTATGAACCCTAGCCCTCGCCGGAGCCCGGATCGGTCCGGGTCTTCGGCGAACGGCTGCTGTCGGCCGCGCCGGGCGGTTCGGTGGCGGGACGCGGCGGCGCGCCGTCACGCGACGGCGGACGCTGATTCTCGTGCTCGATCTCGCGATTCGACGGGCGGTCGGACGCGGTCGAAGACGGGGGCGTCTGGGCGGGCGTGTTTCGAATTTCAGGCATGTCGGGATAACGCCCGGCCGGGCGCATCGATCCCGCCCCGCTTGATCTCGGCGCGGTTCCGACCGCTCGAGACCATCATTCCTCGGCGCGCGGCTTGCCCGCCGTACACGACCCTGCTAAATGGCGCGGCTCTGGCGACAGGACGTGGCGCGCCGAGGCCTTTCCAGGCCTCTCGGCGCTCTGTTCGTCTCCGGATCTCCGTCGGCCCGAAAGGGCGGTCGGTCCGCAGGAGTGTAGCTCAGCTGGTAGAGCATCGGTCTCCAAAACCGAGGGCCGGGGGTTCGAGTCCCTCCACTCCTGCCACTATATGTTTCCGACGGGTCGCTCCTGACCCGCACCTTAGGAAGTCGTGAGCCTCAAGAGCATGGCCAGGAAACCGGGATCCAGCCCGTCCGCTATGAAGAACCGCGCCGCCAAGACGGCCGCGGCGATGGCGCCCGCCGGGGCCGCCGCGACGACGGCCGCCGCTCCCGCCGCTCCCGCGGCCGCGCCGGCGGCCCAGAAGGCCACGCCCGTCGAAGTGCCAGGCCCTGGCCAATCGGTCATCCGCGTCGATCCCGAGCGTATCGATCGCCTGATCGACCTCGTCGGCGAGCTGGTCATCAACCAAGCCATGCTGGCCCAGCGGGTCGGCGAATATGGCATCGCCCCGTCCTCGAACCTGGCCATGGGTCTGGATGAGCTGGAGCAGCTCACCCGCGAGATCCAGGACAGCGTGATGGCCATCCGCGCCCAGCCGGTGAAGTCGGTGTTCCAGCGGATGCCGCGCCTGGTCCGCGAAGTCGCCAACATGACGGGCAAGCAGGCCCGCCTGGTGATGGACGGCGAGAATACCGAGGTCGACAAGACGGTCATCGAGCGTCTGTCCGACCCGATCACCCACATGCTGCGCAACGCCATCGACCACGGGCTGGAAAGCCCCGAGGAGCGCAAGGCGGCCGGCAAGAATCCCGAAGGCGTTGTGCGCCTCGCCGCGTTGCACCGCAGCGGTCGGATCGTCATCGAGGTCTCCGACGACGGCAAGGGCATCAACCGCGAGCGCGTCTTCTCGATCGCGGTCAAGAAGGGCCTGATCACGCCGGACCTGCAGCTGTCCGACGAAGAGATCGACAACCTGA
Organism: Caulobacter sp. SSI4214; assembly: GCF_012184455.1. Taxonomy (NCBI): domain Bacteria; kingdom Pseudomonadati; phylum Pseudomonadota; class Alphaproteobacteria; order Caulobacterales; family Caulobacteraceae; genus Caulobacter; species Caulobacter sp. SSI4214. The sequence continues at coordinate 14,478 of NZ_SZWJ01000032.1, forward strand.
TCTTCCTTCCCGGCTTCTCGACCGCCGACAAGATTTCCGACGTGTCCGGCCGCGGCGTGGGCATGGACGTGGTCAAGCGCTCGGTGCAGGCCCTGGGCGGCCGCATTTCGATCGCCTCGCGTCCGGGGCAGGGCTCGACCTTCACCCTCAGCCTGCCCCTGACCCTGGCCGTTCTCGACGGCATGGTGGTCGACGTGGCGGGCGAGACCCTGGTCGTGCCGCTGGCCGCTATCGTCGAGAGCCTGCGTCCGAAGCCGGAGGAAGTGCGTCCGCTGGGTCCGGTGGGTTCGGTGCTGGCGGTTCGCGACAGCTTCGTGCCGCTGATCGATGTCGGCCTGACCCTGGGCTATCGCGAACAGAGCCCGCACCCGACCGACGGCGTCGTGCTTCTGGTCGAGGGCGAGGACGGCTCGCGCGCCGCCCTGGTGGCCGACGCCATCCACGGCCAGCGCCAGGTCGTCATCAAGTCGCTGGAACAGAACTATCAGCAGGTCGAGGGCGTCGCCGCCGCGACCATCCTGGGCGACGGCCGCGTCGCGCTGATCCTCGACGTGGACGCCACCATCGCGATGCGTCGCCGGGAAGGCGGCGCGCCTCGCCCCACCGAGCCCACCCTCATCGCCGCGGAGTAAGTCATGACCGACCATGCCACCGCCACCGGCGCTGACCGCCGGGAACTGATTTCCTTCCGCGTGGGCGAGCAGGAATACTGCGTCGACATCATGGCCGTTCGCGAGATCCGCGGCTGGAGCCCGGCGACCGTGCTTCCGCAGTCGCCCAGCTTCATGCGCGGCGTCATCAACCTGCGCGGCGCGGTCCTGCCGATCATGGACCTGGCGGCGCGCCTGGGCATGTCGGTGATCGAACCGACCGTCCGCAGCGTCTTCATCGTGGTCAAGGCCGGCGACCGCACGGTCGGTCTGCTGGTCGACGCGGTGTCCGACATCCTGTCGATCAATGACGGCATGATCCAGCCGACCCCCGACATGGCCTGCGACGCCGTCCGCAACTTCGTGCGCGGCATCATCTCGATCGAGGGCCGCATGATCAGCGAGATCTCGCTGGACCGCATCCTGCCGGAACGCGAGGCCATGGCCGCCTGATGACCTTGGCTTCTCCCTCCGTTTCGGACCGCCGCGATCCCATCGTCGATGGCGAGTTCGCGTTCACGTCCCAGGACTTCAAGCGCATCGCCGCGCTGCTCTACGATCTGGCGGGCATCAGCCTGCCCGACAGCAAGGCGACGCTGGTCTATTCGCGTCTCGCAAAGCGCCTGCGGACCCTGGGCCTGCGATCGTTCAGCGACTACTGCGCCTTCGTGTCCAGCGACAAGGGCCACGACGAGATCCAGGAGATGCTCCGGGCGTTGACCACCAACGTCACGCGCTTCTTCCGCGAGCCGCACCATTTCGACGATCTGCGCGCCAATGTGCTGGAGCCGATCGCCGACCAGGTGCGCGCCGGCCGTCGCCTGCGTCTGTGGTCGGCCGCCAGCTCGTCGGGCCAGGAGCCCTACTCGATGGCCTTCACCGTGCTTTCGGTGTGGCCCGACGCCGCGAACCTCGACATCCGGATCCTCGGCACGGACATCGACACCAACGTGCTCGCGACCGGGCGCGCGGCCGTCTACGACGAAAGCTTGCTGGAAGGCATCCCCGCCGCCGCGCGCGGCCAATACTTCGAGCGGGACCCTTCCGATCGTCGTAACTGGCGGGTCTGCGAAGCCGCCCGAAGCCTGGTGGCCTTCCGTGAACTGAATCTCAACGGTCCGTCGTGGCCTATGAAGGGACCGTTCGACGCCATCTTCTGCCGGAATGTCGTGATCTACTTCGATGAACCTACCCAGGAACGCGTCTGGAGCCGCTTCGCGCCGCTCGTCGCGCCGGGCGGGCGTCTGTATGTCGGCCATTCCGAGCGCGTTGGCGCCTCGATCACCGCGTTCGAGAGCTGCGGCCTGACCGCCTATCGTAAGGTCGGACACTGATGAGCAAGATACGAGTTCTCGTCGTCGACGACTCCGCCACGATGCGGAGCCTGATTTCCGCGGCCCTCAATCGTGATCCGGGTATCGAGGTCGTGGGCGGCGCCGGCGACCCGTTCGAGGCCCGGGGCATGATCAAGGCCCTGAATCCCGACGTCGTCACCCTGGATATCGAGATGCCGAACATGAACGGCATCGAGTTCCTCGAGAAGATCATGCGCCTGCGGCCGATGCCGGTGGTCATGGTCTCGACCCTGACCCAAGCCGGCGCGGAAATGACGCTGCGGGCCCTGGAACTGGGCGCGGTGGATTGCGTGGGCAAGCCCGCCGACGCCACCGGCACTCAGGAAGCCCTGGCCGAAATCGTCGCCAAGGTGAAGATCGCGGCTCGCGCCTCGGTCCGCACCAACGCCGGCGCCGCGCCCAGCGCCGCGCCCACGCGCCGCAAGGATTTCATGCCCTCTGGCGACATCGTGGCGATCGGGTCGTCGACCGGCGGGGTGGAAGCCCTGCTGTCGATCGTCACCCTGTTCCCCGAGACCTGCCCGCCGACGGTGATCACCCAGCACATGCCGGCGACCTTCACCGCCAGCTTCGCCGCGCGCCTGGATCGTTCCAGCGGCGCCAAGGTGCAGGAGGCCACGGACGGCGCCCTGCTGGAGCCCGGCAAGATTTATGTCGCCCCCGGCGGCGTGGCGCACCTGGAGGTCGTTCGCTCGGCCGGTCTGCGCTGCCGCCTGGTCCAGGGCGATCCGGTTAGCGGCCACCGCCCATCGGTGGACGTTCTGTTCAACTCGGTGGCCAACGCGGTCGGCGACAAGGCGGTCGGGGTCATCCTGACCGGCATGGGCCGCGACGGCGCCCAGGGTCTCCTGGCGATGCGCAAGGCGGGCGCCAAGACCCTCGGCCAGGACGAGGCCTCGTGCGTCGTCTACGGCATGCCCCGGGCCGCTTTCGAAATTGGCGCGGTGGAGAAGCAGGTTTCCCTGTCCTCCATGGGCCAGTCCATTCTCGATCTGGCCTCCGCGAGGCGATGAACCCATGCCCCAAGCAAGCTCCATCTCCGTTCTCGTGGTCGACGATCAGTTGACCATGCGCGCCCTGATCCGAAACGCCCTCCAGCAGATCGGCTTCAAGGACATCCGCGAGGCGCCCGATGGCGAGGAGGCTCTGAAGAACCTCCTGGCCAAGCCCGCCAATCTCGTCATCTCGGACTTCAACATGCCGAAGATGGATGGTCTGGCGCTGCTGCGCGCCGTGCGGTCGCACCCGCCGATCCGCCAGACCGCCTTCGTCATGCTGACAGGACGCGCCGACCGTGAACTGGTCCAGCGCGCCGTGCAGTTCGGGGTCAACAACTACTGCGTCAAGCCCTTCACCGTGCAGGGCTTGAGGGAGAAGATCGAACAGGTGTTCGGACAGCTGACATGACGCACATCTCCCCCAACGACGACCTCGAACGGGCGACCAAGGTCCACGTGACCCAGGGCGAAAGCCATGTGTCGACCGACCCCAACGTGGTGATGACCACCGTGCTGGGCTCGTGCATCGCCGCGTGCATCCGCGACCCCCAGGCGGGCGTGGGCGGCATGAACCACTTCCTGCTGCCCGACGCCGGCGACGGCCGCGGCGGCGACGCGGTCCGCTATGGCGCCTACGCCATGGAACTGCTGATCAACGACCTTCTGAAGCGCGGCGCGCGCCGCGAGCGTCTGGAAGCCAAGATCTTCGGCGGCGCCAAGCTGTTCGACGGGCTCTCCGACGTCGGCGCCAGCAACTCGGCCTTCGCCGAACGGTTTCTGCGCGACGAAGGCATTCCGATCGTGTCGTCCAGCACCGGCGGGGTCTCGGCCCGACGCGTCGAGTTTTGGCCGACCTCCGGCCGGGTGCGCCAGCGCCTGGTGGCGGTGGACAACGCGCCGCAGGACGTCCGTCGTCCCGTTCCGCCGCCGATGCCCGCCGCCTCCAGCGGCGACGTCGATCTGTTCTAACCATCATGAGCGCCGCGCCGCTGCCTTCGCCGTCGACCGTCCCCGCCGAGAACCACCTCCCGGTCGGCGAGCTGTCGCGGCGGCTGGCGGCGGAGCTGGCCTCGGCCGCCGCCATCTGTCGCGACTGCGAGCACCTGGCTGGCGACCTGGCCAAGGGCGGCGCCACGCTGGCCAATCTGAGCCGCTTGCAGGCGCTGGATGAACTGAGCCAACGGCTGCACGGCTTGTCCGAGGTGCTCGAGCGCATCGGCCACCATGCCTCGGGCGAATGGAATGTCTCGATCGACCCGCTGCTCAGCGGCCTGGGTCTGGCCGACATGGTCGTCAGGCTGCGCGCCGAGGAGCGTCCGGACGGCGCCGCCGATCCTGGCGAACTCGATTTCTTCTAGGGCTGATGACCGAAGCCCTTCTCCCCTCGCAGCGTATCAATCTCGAACGGGCCACCGTGCTCGTTCTCGACGACAACGGCGCCTCCCTCGATATCCTTTCCCAGGTCGTGGCCGGGTTCGGGGTCAAGCAGATGCATCGCGCCGAGAGCGTCGTCGACGCTCAGAGCCTGATCCGCACCAAGACCTTCGATCTCGTCATCAGCGATGTGCAGATGCCCGTCACCGACGGCATCGAGTTCATCGAATGGCTGAGGCGGGAAGGCGGCGAGACCAATCGCTATGTGCCGGTCATCCTGGTCACCGGCCACACCCGCACCACCCAGATCTTCAAGCTGCGGGACGCGGGTTCGAACTACGTCGTGGCCAAGCCGATCACTCCCAAGGTGCTCCTCGAGCGCATTTTCTGGGTTGCCCGCGAGGATCGGCAGTTTATCGAATGCGAGACCTACATAGGACCTGATCGTCGCTTCAAGCACGAAGGGCCCCCGCCGGGAACGGACGGGCGGCGGAAAGACGATCTACCGGCGGAGGTGGGCGAGGCGCAGACGCCCAACATGTCGGACGACGAGATTGCCAACATGATGCGCCCAGCGAAGGTGCAGATATGACCGTCCGCAAGTTTCAGCCGCCGAACCGCCTGGCCAAGATGATCAAGGAGCGGGGCGGAATCCTCGCCAAGGACGCGATCGCCGCGGCCGAGGCCGGGGTCGAGAGCCTGCGCGAGTCGTCGCTGGCCAATCTGGACGCCACGATCGCGGAGATGGAACGCCGCTTCGGCAAGGGGGCGGAGGGCCGGGACGCCGAGAGCTTCGAGGCCCTCTACATCCTGAGTTCGCGCATCATCGATGTCAGCATCTTCGTCTCGGACGTCGGAATCGATCGGGCGGCCGTGTCGCTCTGTGGTCTGGTCGATGGTTTCGCCGAGGGCGGCGCCTGGCGCTGGGACGCCGTCGACGTCCACCTCAACGCCCTGCGCCTGCTTCGTTCGATCGGGGCCCAACTGCCCGCCGAGCAGCGCGAGGCAATGCTGGCCGGCCTCCATCAAGTCAGTCGTCACCGACCCGACGAGGGCTGACGCCCGATCCCTGTGACAGAACGCCGCTCTGTGTCGGAAACGCAACGCGCGGTACGACTCGAATCCCTGTGACCGTTTTGTGGCCTTGTGAGTGGTCTCGGGCTTTGTTAGCAAGAGTGCCACCGGTGTCACACGCCATGGTCTGGATATGACACCGGTATCAAAAATGAAGACTTCATAAGGCCGGGGGCGGTGTCGCGGGAAGGACGCGGGACCGAAACGAAGGCCAAGGCGGCGGCAACGTCGCCGTCCAATGGTCGATACGGGAGGAGGTTCTATGTCCAAGACTACCAAGGGACGCGTGCGCGCCCTGCAGTACGGCGTCTCCGGCGGCGCCCTGGCCCTGGCGATGGTGTTCGCCGGCGGCGCGTCGGCCCAGACGACCCCAGCTGCATCGCCGGCTCCAGCCGAAGACCAGATCGAAGCGGTCGTGGTGACCGGCTTCCGCGCCTCGCTGGCCAACGCCCTCGACATCAAGCGTCGCGAGAACGACCTGGTCGACGTCATCAAGGCCCAGGACATCGCCGACTTCCCCGATCTGAACCTGGCCGAGTCGCTGCAGCGCGTGCCGGGCGTGTCGATCGACCGCGACGGCGGCGAAGGCCGCACGATCACCGTTCGGGGCCTGGGTCCCGACTTCACCGTCGTGCGCCTGAATGGCCTGGAGGCCCTGGCCACCACCGGCGGCAAGGACACCTCGGGCGGCGCCAACCGCGGCCGTCAATTCGACTTCTCGATCTTCGCCTCCGAACTGTTCAACAGCATCACGGTCCGCAAATCGAGCTCGGCCATGAACGAGGAAGGCTCGTTGGGCGCGATCATCGACATGCAGGCCTCGCGCCCGTTCGACTTCAGCGGTCCGGCCCTGTCGATGGGCGCCAAGATCGGCTGGAATGACCTGTCGCGTAAGAGCGACCCTCGCTTCACCTTCCTGGCCAGCAACCGCTGGGACACCGGCATCGGTGAAGTGGGCGCTCTGATTTCCGTGGCCTACGCTCAGCGCAAGACCCTGGAAGAGGGCTCCTCGACCGGCCGCTGGGAAAACCCGTCGGTGCCGTTCAACTCGTCGACCGCGTTCCCGTTCTGGTCCAGCACCACCAGCCTGGCCGGCTCGGGCTGCCCGGACACCAGCGCGACCGGCCCCAAGTCGCCTGGCGTCTATAATCCGGTGAGCGGCCCGCCGCTCAGCTGCTCGCAGATCGGCCAGACGACGGCCAGCACCAGCGCGCCGAGCGGCTCTCCGGCGGGCACGGCCAACAACCTCTGGCACCCGCGCATTCCGCGCTACGGCCGTCTGCAGTACGATCAGAAGCGCCTGGGCGTGACCGGTTCGCTGCAATGGAAGCCGAACGACCGCTCGACCCTGACCCTCGACGCGCTGGTGGCCAATTTCACCAACAACCGCGACGAGACCTATCTGGAGGTCATCTCGTTCAGCCGGCCCGGCGCGGGCCTGCCGCAAACCGACGTGGTCAACTTCCAGGCCGACAGCAAGGGCAACCTGATCAAGGGCACGTTCGACGACGTCGACGCCCGCGTCGAGTATCGCCACGACGACCTGAAGACCGAGTTCAATCAGTTCACCCTGACCTACGACACCAAGTTCGGCGAGCGCGGCCACTTCAACGCGATCTACGGCCAGTCGCGGTCGATCCAGTCGAACCCGGTTCAGACGACCTTCTCGTTCGACCGCTACGACACCGACGGCTACAGCTACGACTATTCGAAGAACGACAAGCTGCCGAGCTTCAACTACGGCTTCGACCCGACCAATCCGGCCAACTGGACCTACAGCCCCAGCGCCGCCCTGGGCGACCCGTCGCTGCTGCGGATGCGTCCCAGCAAGGCGACCAACACCTTCAAGACCTTCCGCGCCGACGTCGACTACGAGATCCTGAACGGCTTCAAGCTGCGCTATGGCGGCGACTACAAGGAATACGGCTTCTCGTCGTGGGAGCAGCGCCTGTATTCGCGCAACCTGTCCAGCACGGGCACGACCTTCACCGCCGAAGCGGGCTTCGCCCTGCCCGCGGGCGTGTCGATCGCCAACGTCTCGCGCGTGATCAGCGGCTTCGGACGCGGGCTGGACCTGCCCGCCGGCGTGCCGACCTCGTGGCTGGCCCCCGATCTCGACAAGCTGAAGGCCGCGATCGGCTATGACTGCAACTGCATCAACGCCAATGGCGACTTCCGCCTCAGCACCGTGAACCAGCTGGGCGCCGTCCGCGCGATCACCGAGAAGGACACCGCCTTCTATCTGCAAGGCGATTTCGACTACGACATCTTCAACATCCCGGTGCGCGGCAACTTCGGCGTGCGCTGGGTGAAGACCGAGCAGAGCGCCCTGGGTCACTACAACGCCGGCAACACGACGGTGACGGTGGCGACGCCGTTCGGCAATCTGTCCGAGCAGGTCGCCACGGACGGCGTGCAGACGGTCAGCCGCCAGTACACCAACACCCTGCCGGCCCTGAACCTCGCCGCCCAGCCGTTCGACAACTTCTACGTCCGGTTCGCGGCCGCCAAGACCATGACGCGCCCGCAGCTGCAGAACCTCACGCCCGGCTATACCTCGATCAGCCAGTCGGCCCAGACGGTGACGCGCGGCAATCCCGACCTCGCGCCGATGCTGTCCAACAATTTGGACCTGACGTTCGAATGGTATCCGGACAAGGAAACCCTGCTGTCGGCCGGCGTCTTCCAGAAGGACATCAAGTCCTACATCCAGCAGCTGGCGGTGACGCTGCCCTATTCGGAGACGGGCCTGCCCACCAGCTTGTTGTCGAACGGCAATACCGTGGACACGCAATTCCTGGTCACCACCCAGGTCAACAGCCAGGGCGGCAAGCTGCGCGGCCTGGAGCTGAGCGCCCAGAAGCCGTTCAGCTTCCTGCCGGCTCCGTTCGACAAGTTCGGCGCCATCCTGAACTACACGCACGTCCAGAGCGACATCCAGTACGTGATCGCTCAGCCGACCTTCACCCAGGCCACCCCGGGCGGTCCGCGCGTTCAGACCAAGCCGGCCGTGCTGCTGACCCAGCCGCTGATCAACCTGTCGCCTAACGCCTTCAACGCCACGCTCTACTACGAGAACGGTCCGCTGAAGGCGCGCATCTCGGGCTCGTATCGCGACCCGTACCTGATCCAGGTGGCGCCGTCGGCGACCAACAACAACGACATCCGGACCAAGCAGAAGACCTTCAACCTGGACTCGCAGATCAGCTACCAGCTCAAGAAGTTCACGGTGACGCTGGAAATGATCAACCTGACCGACCAGGCCGACAGCAAGATCGACGACTCGGTGCGTCAGGCCTCGGAAGAGTACACGCACTACGGACGCCAGTTCTATCTGGGCGTGAAGTACAAGTTCTAGACTTCGGTCTGAATGATAAAGAAGGGGCGCTGACCGCGAGGCCAGCGCCCTTTTTCTATCTCGGCCTATCGATTGAATTCCATCTTTAGCACGAAACCCCGTCGATCCACGTCGCCGTGACGTTCAACTCATCGTCCAGCAGGCAAAGGTCCGCGGCTAGTCCGGGCGCGATCTTGCCGCGCTGGCCATCCAGGCCCAGGAACGCGGCGGGGGCGGCCGAGGCCATCATCACCGCCTCTTCCAGCGAGAGGTCCAGCATCCGCGTGGCGTTGCGCACCGCGCTGGCCATGTCGAGGTCGGAACCGGCCAGGGTGCCGTGGTCGTCGACACAGACCCCGTCGACGACGCGGATGTGGCGGCCCTGAAGGTCGAAACTCTTGTCGGTCATGCCCACGGTCGGCATGGCGTCGGTGACCAGCATGAAGCGATTCAGCGGCCGGGTCCGCAGGGCGATCCGCAGCGTGACGGGCTCGACGTGGCGGCCGTCGACGATAAGGCCGGCCCAGGCCGTCTGGTTCTCCAGCACCGCCCCGACCACGCCGGGCTCGCGGCTGGTCAGCGGCGACATGGCGTTGAACAGGTGCGTCACGCCGGTGAGGCCGTGGTCCAGCGCCTGTCGCATGGTCTTGTACAGGGCGTTGGTGTGGCCGGCCGCGACCCGGACGCCGGCCGAGGCCAGGCGCTGGATCATCTCGGGCGTGGTCCGTTCGGGGGCCAGGGTGACCAGGGTCTTGCCGATCTTCAGCGAGGACAGCAGCGCCAGGGCTTCGTCGTCGATGACGCGGAACTTGTCGGCGTCATGGATGCCCTTGCGCTTGGGGCTCAGGAACGGGCCTTCGATATGGATGCCCAATACGCCTGGCGCGCCCTGGGCGATGGCCTGTTCCGTGGCGCGCAGGGCTTGGTCGACGACGGAAAGATCATCGCTGATCAGGGTCGGCAGGAAGCCCGTCGTGCCATAGCGGCGGTGAGCCGCGCCGATGGCGGCGATCGCTTCCACGGTCGGAGAGTCGTTGAACAGCACCCCGCCGCCGCCATTGACCTGAGTGTCGATATACCCCGGGACCAGCAGGCCGCCGTCCAGGTCGCGGCGTTCCGCCTCCGACGGGATCTGGGCCGTGTCGACGAGGCCGGCGATCTTGCCGTTACGGATCAGGACGGCCTTGCCGTCGACGACGCCGGCGTCCGTCAGGACGCGGCCGTTGAAAAGCGCGGCCAGCATCAGACGGTTTCGGTCACCTTGTTGAGGTGCGGCGGGCTGTCGGGGTCGTAGCCACGCGCGACCGACAGCGCGTTGGCCATGCGATAGAAGCTCTGGATCATCAGCACCGGCTCGAGGACGGGATGAAGCGACAGGCTGGGCAGGACGCCCGGGCCTTCTTCCCCCGGCGCCGCCAATAGCACATCGGCGCCGCGATCGCGCAGGCCCTTGGCCATTTCGTCGACGCTTTCGCGGCTCTCGTCGCTCTGGGCGAAGACCAGGGCCGGGAAGCCGTCCTTCACCAGGGCCATCGGGCCATGCAACACCTCGGCGGCGCTGAAGGCCTCGGCGTGCAGGCCGCAGGTCTCCTTGAACTTCAACGCGGCTTCCAGGGCGGCCCCGAAGCCGACGCCGCGTCCCAGGACATAGAGGTTCCGCGCCAGCTTCAGCCGCTCGACGGCGGGCGTCCAGTCCAGGGCCCAGGCCTGGGCCAGGGCGCTCGGCAGGCTGGCCAGCGCCTCCGTCAGTTCGGCGTCCTCGGTCCAGGCGGCGATCAGTTGGACCAGGGCCGCCAGCGCCGCGATATAGGACTTGGTGGCGGCGACCGAGCGCTCGGGACCGGCGTGCAGCGGAATCACCTCGTCGGCCAGTTCGGCCAGGGGGGAGTCCGTGACGTTGACCAGCGCCACGGTATAGGCGCCGGCGGCCTTGGCGGCGCGGACGGCGGCCAGCAGGTCCGGGCTCTTGCCCGATTGCGAGATGGCCAGATAGAGCGCGCCCTCCAGGTTGGGCGAGGCGTCGTAGACCGAGCTGACCGACAGGCCGGCCGACGAGGTCAGGACGCCGGCCTTGGTCTCGATCAGATAGCGGCCGAAGGTGGCGGCATGGTCGCTGCTGCCTCGGGCGCAGGTGACGACGACGCGCGGCGGGTTTTCGCGCAAGCGCTCGGCCAGGGCCTCGATCTTGCGCGCGTTGGCGGCCAACTGGGCGGCGACGACGCCCGAGGCCTGGCCGGCTTCCAGGAACATCCGGGTGGATTCGGGCGACAGCCGCCCCGGGGCGGGGGTCACAGGACGGGTCAAGGTCGCCTCCAAGTTCAACTCCAAACGCTTCGGCGCGAACGGCGCGCCGACGGTCTCAGGACAGGGAATTCAGTTCCGCCACGAAGTCGTAGGCGTCGCCGCGGTAATAGGATTGCGTGACCTCCACGGCCCGGCCGTCCCGCAGGAAGCCGCGTCGCTCGATCAGCAGGCCCGCGTCCTTGACGGGAACGCCCAGCAGGTCGGCCTGTTCGGCCTGGAACAGCACGGCCCGCAGCCGCTGCAAGGCGCGCACGGGCCGGTGCCCGGTCGTCTCCAGCGCCTCGTACAGCGAGGTGCCGACCACCTCGGTCGAGGGCAGGGCGAAGGCGGCGATGGTGGTGTACTCGACGGCCATCGGCGCCCCATCGGCATAGCGGATCCGGGCGAAGCGATAGACCGGGGTGCCGGGCGACAGGCCCAGGGTCAGCGACTCCTCGGGAGTCACCTGGCCCTCGGCGCGACTGATCCATTCGCTACGCGGCACGCGGCCGCGCGAGATCATGTCCTCGGTGAAGGACGAGAGCTTCGAAAAGCTCTTCTCGACCCGGGCGGCGACGAAGGTGCCCGCGCCCTGGCGGCGGGTCAGCAGGCCTTCGCTGACCAGGCCGTCCAGCGCCTTGCGCACGGTGATGCGCGAGATCTTGAACTCGTCGGCCAGGTCGCGCTCCGCGGGAAGGGCGTCGTCGGGCGACAGCACCTTCTTCTGGATCGCCTCGCGCAGAGCGCGCTGCAGTTGCTTGTAGAGCGGCGCGTGATCGCCGGCGGCGTCGAGCCTTCCAATCCGGTCCGCGAACGTCACCCTTCGATCCTCCCCGCGCAAATCCTCGGCGCCGCGCGCTCTCGTCGATAGCATATGACCATTTTCATACCAATAAGAACATGGTCTGCAATTGGTTTCTTTTTGGCCTTGTCATCCGAAAAATTTCCGTCACAGTTCCCTCCCGAGGCCTGAGAAGCGCCACTTTCTGCGGAACCTCCCGGAAAATTGGTATCAAATTGGGCTTTAGGGGTTCGGCTCCGGGCTCGATGGCCCGGCAAAAAATGGGGAGAAGCCGAGTTATGAACGCATTCCACAAAATCCTTCTGTCTACGTCGGCCTCCGCGCTGGCGGTGGTCATGGCCGCGCCGGCAATGGCCCAGGATAAGGCCAACACGGTCGATGAAGTCGTCGTCACCGGCATTCGCGCCTCGTTGCAGGCCTCGGTTCAGGCCAAGCGTAACGCCGACGCCGTCATCGACGTCATCACCGCTGAAGATATCGGCAAGTTCCCGGACAAGAACGTCGCGGAATCGCTGCAGCGCGTCCCGGGCGTGACCATCCAGCGCGAGTTCGGCGAAGGCGAGCGAATCTCGATCCGCGGCGCCGCGCCCACCCTGAACCGCACCCTGTTGAACGGTCACTCGGTCGCCACGGCCGACTGGTTCATTCTCGACCAGCTGAAGGCCAGCCGCAGCTTCAACTATCTGATGCTGCCGTCGGAAATCGTCGGCAAGGTCGAGGTCTTCAAGAGCCCGGTCGCCAATATCGACGAAGGCGGCGTCGGCGGCACGGTCAATGTCCACACGCGCAACCCGCTGGACCTGGCGCCGCTCAGCGTCTCGGGTTCGATCCAGGCCTTCCATGACGAAAAGTCGGGCAATACCGACCCGACCGCCTCGGCCATGCTCAGCTGGCACAACGCCGACAAGACGTTCGGCGTTCTGGTCGGCGGTATCTATGACAAGCGTCGCATCCGTCGCGACGGCATCGAGGTGCTGGGCTATCAGCCGGTCAGCAACGCCTTGGGGACCGGAAGCAACATCACCGGCATCCCGGCCGGCCAGACCTTGATCGCGCCCAGCCTGATCGGCTCGTCGCTGTTCACCCAGACCCGCGAGCGCAAGGGTCTGAACTTCGGCGTCCAGTATTCGCCCAACGACAAGATCGATATCAACGTCACCGGCCTCTATTCCAAGATGGACGCCGACAACTTCAATCAGAACTACATGGCCTGGGTCAGCCAGAAGATCGGCGCCCTGGGCACGCCCGGCTCGCAGTTCAACGTGACCAAGGCCGACAACGGCACCGCCGTGGCCGGCAACTTCAACGCGGTCGGCGGCAACGGCGTGGTGTTCGACGCCATCGACCGCCTGGCCCATACCAATGTGGGCTCGATCGACTTCGACGGCGTCTATCGTCCCAACGACGATTGGAAGCTTCACGGCCGCGTCGGCTACACCAAGGCCAAGGGCGCCACCGACCTGCAGCCGTTCTGGGAAACCAACGCCCCGACCGGCCTGAGCTATGACCTCTCGGGCGGCGTGCCGAAGGTGTCGTTCACCAACATCAATCCGACGACCGCCAGCGATACGATGCCGCTGGGCTGGGCCTCGGCCAATACGACGGTCAACACCGACGACGAGTTCTACACCTTCGTCGACGGCGAGCGCTTCGTGGACGCCGGCGCCTTCAAGTCGATCGCGTTCGGCCTGAAGTACACCGACCACGATCGCGACGTGACCCAGACCTATGGCCAGCGCCGCGCCCTGTTCGGCGCCACCGCCTGCAACGGCCACCCCTGCACCCTGGCCGATGTGGCCGGCGGCGTTACGCCGGGCGACTATCTGGACGGCATCAAGACCGCGGGCGTCCTCAGCTCGTACCTGACGGCCGACAAGAACAAGATCGAGGCCATCTACAAGGGCATGGGCGCGGCGACGGTCTATGACCCGAACAATCCCAATGTCGGCGGCTGTATCGGCCTGGTCAATTGCGACCACTTCGGTCCGCTGGAAAGCTTCACCTTCAACGAAAAGACCTTCGGCGGCTACGCCATGGGCAATCTGAAGGGCGACAACTGGCGCGGCAATGTCGGCGTCCGCGTCGTGCAGACCAAGATCGAGACCACCGCCTGGCGCGTCGGCGTCTCGGCGGGCACGCCGGGCGCGATCAACAATCCCTTCGGCCTGATGGTCCAGACCACCGGGACGAAGAAGTACACCGACATCCTGCCGTCGGCGAACTTCTCGTTCGACGTCAAGGACGACGTGGTGCTGCGTCTGGCCGCCGGTCGCGTGATGGCGCGTCCTGACTACGCTCAGATGGCCGGCTTCACCTCGCTGACCGAGTCGCTGCTGACCGCCACCGGCGGCAACCCCAAGCTCGATCCGTACCGCGCCAACCAGTACGACGCCTCGCTGGAGTGGTACTTCAAGCCGCAAGCCATCCTGGCGGTCGACTTCTTCTACAAGGACATCTCGACCTACATCGTCCAGGGCGCGACGGTCGAACGCCTGCCGCTGCAGGCCTCGGCGACCGACCCGCGCGTGCTCAACGCGGCCAACAACTGCGTGGCCCAGAGCGCCGGCCTCTACTCGTGTAACTACAGCGTCGGGCGTCCGGTGAACGTGTCGGGCGGCGAGACCAAGGGCGTCGAGGTCAACTTCCAGATGCCTCTGGCCTATGGCTTCGGCGTGCTGGCCAACTATGCCTATACCGACGCCAGCTCGAGCAGCAACGTGCCGGTGCCGTCGACCTCGAAGCACACCTTCAACGTCAGCGGTTACTATGAAAACGACCGCGTCAGCGCGCGCCTGTCCTACAACTACCGGTCCAAGTTCTTCGTCGACTACGACGCCGAGCGCGGCTACCGCCAGCTGTGGTCGGACTCGCTGAAGTCGCTGGACGCCTCGGTCAGCGTCAACGTGACCCAGAACGTCTCGCTGAACTTCGACGCGACCAACCTGACCGACGAGAAGCAGACCGATTACTACGACAACGACCCGAACCGTCCGGCCCGTCTCTACAAGAACGGCCGGGCCTTCTTCGGCGGCGTCCGCTTCAAGTTCTAATCCTCCCGGCGCGCCGGGACCTTCGCCCGCCTCGGCGGAGGTCCCGGACCCTTCTTTGGGAAGCGCATGAATTTGCATCGCGCGCGGCTTGGTTCAGGATCAGCCGATGACCCGCCTCGACCGCGCCGACCGCGACAGATCCCCTCCTGACCGCAAGCCTGGAGCTGGGGCGGGGCAGCCTGGTTGTCCCGCCCGCTTTTTTTGTGACGCCGTTACAGTCGCCGATTTCCCGCGAGGCCGCGTGATCATGACCCCGCTCCGCACCGCCGCTCTCTCGGCGATCGTCCTGGCCGCCGCGTCCGGGGTCCAGGCTCGCGAGAGCTTGGGCCTCACCCTGACCCCCGCGCCCGCCAAGGCGGTTCGCGCCGAGGGGGCCTTCCAACTTTCCGCTGCCACCCGCATTCACGTCGCCCAGGGTGATCGCGAGGCCAAGGGCGTGGCGTCGCAACTCGCTGACCTTGTCCAGCGCTCGCGAGGCTTCAGACCGCTCGTCGTCGAGGGCGCGCCCAAGGCGGGCGAGGCCGCCATCGTCTTCACGCGCCAAGGACCGACCGGCGAGGCCTACAGGCTCGACATCGCGCCGACGGGCGTGACCATCGCGGCGGCCCAGCGCGCGGGACTGTTCTATGGCGCCATGTCGGTATGGCAGCTGGCCACGCCGGACGAGGCCAAGGGCGCGGTCGCCCTGCCGGCCGCGTCGATCGAGGACGCCCCGCGCTTCGCCTGGCGCGGGCTGCTGGTCGACAGCGCCCGCCATATCCAGTCGCTGGAGACGCTCAAGGCGATCATCGACGTGATGGCGGCCCACAAGCTCAACACCTTCCACTGGCATCTGGTCGACGACCAGGGTTGGCGGCTGGAGATCAAGAAGTACCCGAAGCTGACACAGGTCGGCGCCTGGCGCGTCGATCCGGGCGCCGCGCGCGCCTATCCCAAGTACGGCGGCTTCTACACCCAGGACCAGGCGCGCGAGCTGGTCGCCTACGCCACCGCGCGCAACGTCACCATCGTGCCGGAGATCGAGACGCCCGGCCACGCCCTGGCGTCGATCGTGGCCTATCCCCAGCTGGGCTCGGCCGCGCCGGACGCCCGGCATATGGGCGACTGGGGCGTCTTTCCCTGGGTCTACAACATCGACGAGTCCACCTTCGCCTTCCTCGACGACGTCTTGAACGAGGTGATGGACATCTTCCCCTCGACCTTCATCCATGTCGGCGGCGACGAGGCGGTCAAGGATCAGTGGAAGGCCAATCCGAAGATCCAGACCCGCATGAAAGCGTTGGGCGTCGCCGACGAGCACGCGCTGCAAAGCTGGTTCATCCAGCGCGTGGGCCGGTCGCTGGAGAAGCGCGGCCGCCGCCTGGTGGGCTGGGACGAGATCCTGGAAGGCGGTCTGGCGCCGAACGCGACCGTGATGTCCTGGCGGGGCGTCGACGGCGCCATCGCCGCGGCCAAGCAGGGCCATGACACGGTGCTGTCCCCGCACCCGACCCTCTATCTCGACAATCGCCAGAGCGTCTCGCCCGACGAGCCGACCGGTCGGGGCAAGGTGATCAGCCTGAAGGACGTCTACGCCTTCGATCCGGGGCCGGCCCAGCTGAGCCCGGACGAGCGCAAGCACATCCTGGGCGTCCAGGCCAACGCCTGGACCGAGCATATGCAGACCGACAAGGTCTTGGAAGAAATGGTCTTCCCGCGCGCCATCGCCCTGGCCGAGCGCGGCTGGACGCCCGACGCAGGCGCCAGTTGGGACGACTTCGCCCAACGCCTGCCCGCCGAGATGGTGCGGCTGAAGATCCTCGGCGTCAGCGCGGACACCGTGCCGTTCGAGCCGCTGACGGCGCTGAGCCAAGCCGAAGGCGGCGCGGTCCAGCTGGCCCTGGCCAATCCGCTGGGCGTCGGCGAGGTCCGCTACACGACCGACGGCAAGGCGCCGACGGCGGCCTCGGCGGTCTACGCCGCGCCCATCGCTCCGCCCAAGGGCGCGGTGGTCAAGGCTCGCACCTTCGTCGTCGGCAAGCCGCTGGGCCGCGAACGGACGGTGACCGTCGATCCGATCGCGCTCCAGACCCGGGTCAGCGGCCAGCTGAAAAGCTGCACCGACAAGGTGCCGATCAAGATGATCGACGACGCCCCGCGCGCTTTCGACAAGCGCGCCCGCTTCCAGGTCGACATCCTCAATCCCTGCTGGATCTGGGAGGGCGCCCGCCTGGACAAGGGCGCGCTGATCACCGCCCGCGTCGGCCAGATCCCGTTCAACTTCCAGGTCGGCGCCGATCGCGACCGGATCCCTCTCCGCGCGCCCGCGACCCCCGACGGCGAGCTGGAAATCCGCGCCGGCTGCGCGGGCGAACGTCTGGCCGCCATTCCGCTGGGCAAGGCCGCTCGCGACCCCGGCCTCTCGACCATCACGGGCCGCCTGCCGGCCCGTCCCGGCAAGACCGATCTCTGCCTGACCTTCACCGCCAAGAGCGTCGATCCCTTCTGGGTGATCGACAGCGTGACCGTGAAGCCGTCGGCAGCGTCCCAGAACTAGAAGAGCGCCGCCTGTGTCCAACCTTGTTCTTTCCGCGCCGCTGAAGGGCTGGATCGCGCCGCTCGACGAGACGCCGGACGCGGTGTTCGCCGAGCGCATGTTGGGCGACGGCCTGGCGATCGATCCGCTGGACTCGACCCTGCACGCCCCGTGCGACGCGACGGTGGTCACGGTGCATCGCGCGCGCCACGCCGTGACCTTGCGCGCCGCCAACGGGGCCGAGATCCTGATGCATGTGGGCCTGGAGACCGTGGCCCTGAACGGCGCGGGCTTCACCGTCTTCGTCAAGGAAGGCCAGGCCGTGAAGGCCGGCGACAAGCTGCTGGCCTTCGATCTCGACCTTCTGGCCCAGAAGGCGCGCAGTCTGATCACGCCGGTGGTGGTGACCAATCTCGACGCTTTCACCATCGTGCGCCGCGACCAGGATCGCGAGATCGGCGTCGGCGACTTCCTGATGGAGCTGGCGCCGCTTGGCGAGACGGCCGCGTCCAGCGTGGTCGAGGCCGACGAGGTCTCGCGCGAGGTGATCGTTCCCCTGGTCCACGGCATTCATGCGCGTCCCGCCGCCCGCATCGCCGAGACGGCCCGCGACTTCACGGCCGAGGTCGCGCTGGCCGCCGTCAACCGCCGAGCCAGCGCCAAGAGCCCGGTCGCCGTCATGTCCCTGGCCATCCGCCACGGCGACACCGTCCAGGTCGTGGCCTCGGGCCCGGACGCCGGGGCCGCGGTCCAGGCCGTCGCCGCGCTGATCGAAGGCGGCATGGGCGAGGGCGGGCCGGTTCCGGCCAAGACCTCGGCCGGCGCGGTCTCCGAGCCGGTCGGACCGGTCGAACCGCCACGCGACGGCGTGCTGAAGGGCGTGATGGCCGCGCCGGGTCTGGCCATCGGCAAGGCCGTGCGCCTGGCCGCCGCCGACATCGTCGTGCGCGAGCAAGGCGAAGGCGTCGCCGAGGAGGAGGCGGCCCTGGCCGCCGCCCTCGCCAAGGTTCGGACCCGCATCGAGATGGCCGCCGCCCAGGACGATGGGCGCGGCGGCGACAAGGCGCGCAAGGCCATCCTCGGCGCGCACCTGGCCTTTCTGGAGGATCCCGAACTGGCCGCCGGGGCCCGCCGGCTGATCGGTCAGGGCAAGAGCGCCGGCCACGCCTGGCGCAAGGCCGTGGGCGGCTATGTCGAGGCCCTGCGCGGCCTGGGCGACCGCCGTCTGGCCGAGCGCGTCGACGACCTCATCGATCTGGAGCGCCAGGTGCTGCGCGCCCTCAGCGGCGAGGAGGACGAGGGCGCGGTGTTGCCGCCCGGCGCGATCCTGCTGGCCGACGAACTTTTGCCCTCGCAGCTGATGGGGGTGGATCCCGGCGCCGTGGCCGGCTTCGCCACCGCGCGCGGCGGCCCGACCTCGCACGTGGCCATCCTGGCCGCCGCCATGGGCGTTCCGGCCCTGGTCGCCGTGGGTGGAGCCGTGCTGGGCGTCGAGGACGGCGCGACCCTGATCCTCGACGCCGATGGCGGGACCCTGCGCGTGGCGCCGGACGCGCCGGCCCTCGAAGCCGCGCAGACCACGCTCGCCCAGAGGCAGCAGCGCAAGGCCGCCGCCAAGGCCGCCGCGCACCAGCCCTGCGTGACAAAGGACGGCGTTCGCATCGAGGTGTTCGCCAATACCGGCTCGGTCAAGGACGCCGAGGCCGCCGTGGCCAATGGAGCCGAGGGCTCGGGCCTGTTGCGCACCGAGTTCCTGTTCCTCGATCGCGAGACCCCGCCGGACGAGGACGAGCAGGCCCGCCAGTACCAGGCCGTCGCCTCGGCCCTGGACGGCAGGCCGCTGATCATCCGCACCCTGGACGTCGGCGGCGACAAGGCCGCGCCGTACCTGCCGATCCCGGCCGAGGAGAACCCGGCCCTGGGACTGCGCGGCGTTCGCGTCAGCCTGTGGCGGCCGCATCTCCTGAAGACCCAGCTCCGCGCCATCCTGCGCGTCGCCCCCCTGGGCCAGTGCCGGATCATGGTTCCGATGGTCGCCAGCCTGGACGAGCTGCGCGCCGTCCGCGCCGTGCTGGACGAGGCCAAGCGCGAGCTGGGCGTGGTCGAGACGATCGAGCTGGGCGTGATGATCGAGACGCCGGCCGCCGCCGTCACCGCCGACCTGATCGCCGCCGAGGCCGATTTCCTGTCGGTGGGCACCAACGATCTGACCCAGTACGTGCTGGCCATGGACCGAGGCAATCCCGAGCTGGCGGCGCGGATCGACGCGCTGCATCCGGCGGTGTTGCGGATGATCGACCTGACCTGCAAGGGCGCGGCGCGGCATCGTCGCTGGGTCGGCGTCTGCGGCGGTTTGGCCTCCGACGTCGTCGCCACGCCGATCCTGCTGGGCCTGGGCGTCACCGAGCTGTCGACCACGGCGTCGATCGCGCCGGAGGTGAAGGCCCGCGTCCGGGACCTCTCGCTCGACGCTTGCCGCGACTTGGCGCGACGGGCGCTTGACCAGACCACGCCCGAGGCCGTCCGCGACCTCGCCAAGGCCCTGTAGAGGCCGGGATCCGCATCATGAAGATGAAGTCTCCGCTCGAGATCCTCCAGCCGCTGGGCCGGGCCCTGATGCTGCCGATCGCGGTGCTGCCCATGGCGGCCCTGCTGCTGCGCATCGGCCAGACCGATCTTCTGGGCGCGCCGGGCCTGGCCGCCGCCACGCACGGCCTGTCGCTGACCGTCGCCAACACGTTCGGCGCGGCCGGCGGCGCGATCTTCGGAAGCCTGGGCCTGATCTTCGCCATCGGCGTGGCCGTCGGTCTGGCGCGCGAGAACCATGGCGCGGCGGGCCTCGCCGGCGTCGTCTGCTATGTCATCGCCACCAAGGGCGTCGACGCCCTGATGGTCGTTCCGCCCGAGGCTGCGGCCAAGGTGGTCGCCAGCGCCAAGGACCTGGCGGCGGCGGCCTGGAAGGCCAAGGAGATCGGCAAGCTCTCGATCCCGGTCGGCATTCTGTCGGGTGTCATCAGCGGCTGGCTCTATAACCGTTACAGCAACGTCAAGCTGCCCGAATATCTCGCCTTCTTCGGCGGACGGCGCTTCGTGCCGATCGTGGCTGGCCTGGCCGGGGTGCTGCTGGCCCTGGTGTTCGGCTTCAGCTGGCGATCGCTGGAAGCCGGCGTCGATGGCCTCAGCGGACTGGTCACGGCCTCGGGCGACCTTGGCCTGTTCGTCTATGGCCTGATGAACCGCCTGCTGATCGTCACGGGCCTGCACCATATCCTCAACAACGTGGTCTGGTTCATCCTGGGCGATTTCAACGGCGTGACCGGCGATCTCAATCGCTTCGCGGCCGGCGACAAAACCGCCGGCGCGTTCATGAGCGGCTTCTTCCCGGTGATGATGTTCGGCCTGCCCGCCGCGTGCCTGGCCATGCTGCACACCGCCCGGCCGGAACGCCGCAAGGCCGTGGCGGGCATGTTGGCGTCGCTGGCCCTGACCTCGTTCCTGACCGGCGTGACCGAGCCGATCGAATTCACCTTCATGTTCCTGGCCCCGGCGCTCTACGCGATCCACGCGGTGCTGACGGGTCTGGCCATGGCGCTGATGGACATGCTGGGCGTGAAGCTGGGCTTCGGCTTCTCGGCGGGCCTGTTCGACTATGTGCTGAATTTCAGCAAGGCCACCCGGCCGTTGCTGCTGATCCCGGTGGGTCTGGTCTATGGCGCGATCTATTATGGCGTCTTCCGGTTCGCCATTCAGCGTTTCAACCTCAAGACCCCCGGCCGCGAGGACGAGGAGGCTGTCGCCGTCGAGACCGTCGTCACCGGCGGCGGGCGCGGGGCCGACTTCCTGGCCGCCCTGGGCGGCGCGGACAACCTGAGTAGCGTCGACGCTTGCACGACGCGGCTGCGCCTCATCGTCGTCGACCAGGGCGCGGCGAGCGAAGGGGCTCTGAAGGCCCTGGGCGCGCGCGGCGTCGTCCGGCCGTCCGACAAAGTGCTGCAGGTCGTGCTGGGGCCGATCGCCGACACCGTGGCCGGCGAGATCCGCGCGGCGATGGGGGCGGCGCCCGTCCCGGCGATGACGTCCGCTCCGGTCAAGGCCGCGCCGTCGGCGACGCCCTCGGCCGAAGACGATCGCGAGGCCGAGGCGCTGCTGGGCGCCCTGGGCGGGGCGGCGAACCTCAAGAGCGTCGGCGCCTGCTCAAGCCGTCTGCGCCTGGTGGTGGCCGACCGGGGCGCCGTCAGCGAGCCGGCCCTGAAGGCCCTGGGCGCGCGCGGCGTCGTCCGGATCGGCGACAAGGTGGTCCACGTGGTTCTAGGGCCGAAGGCCGAGCGGATCGGCGCGGCGGTTCGCCGCCGGCTTCCAGCCTGACCGCCGACGCGTCGCTGAAAGGGAAGGTCTCGTGAACAAGCCGATCGACGACATTCTGATCGTGGGCGGCGGCACGGCCGGCTGGCTGACCGCCGCCTATCTGGCCCGGCGGCTGGGCAGTCTTCGGCCGGATGGGGTGCGGATCACCCTGATCGAGTCCAGCGAGATCGGCATCATCGGGGTGGGCGAGGGCACGTTCCCGACCATCCAGAACACCTTGCGCACGATCGGGATCGACGAGGCCCAGTTCATGCGCGGGGCCGGGGCGACCTTCAAGCAGGGCATTCGTTTCGTCGACTGGAAGACCGCGCCGAAGGACGGCGTCCATAGCCACTATTACCATCCGTTCGCCAGTCCGCGGCTGTTGAACGGGGGCCTGGATCTGGCGCCCTACTGGCTGTTGGGGGCGGCGGGCGACATTCCCTTTTCCGACGCCGTCACCCTGCAGGACAAGGTCTGCGACGCCGGCCGCGCGCCCAAGCGGCTGGACGATCCGCAGTACGGTGGGCCGATGGCCTATGCCTACCATTTCGACGCGGGGAAGCTGGCGAACCTGCTGCGCGACGTCGGCAAGCTGACCGGCGTCAAGCACCTGCTGGGCAATGTGACCGCCGTGAACAAGGCTAAGGACGGCGCCATCGCCTCGATCGCGACGGCCGAGCACGGCGAGCTGACCGCCGACCTCTATATCGACTGTACGGGCTTCGCCGGCGCGCTGATCGGCAAGGCCATGGGCGGCGAATGGATCGACAAGAGCGACACTCTGTTCGTCGACCGGGCTCTCGCCATGCAGGTTCCCTATGACCGGCCCGACGCGCCCGTGGCGACCACGACGATCTCCACCGCTCACGAGGCGGGCTGGACCTGGGACATCGGCCTGCCGGAGCGACGCGGCACCGGCTATGTCTTCTCAAGCCGTCACACCAGCGAGGATCGCGCGGAGGAGATTCTACGCGGCTATGTCGGCAGGGCGGGGGATGGCCTGACGCCGCGCCTGCTGAAACTGAAGGTGGGCCACCGCGCCCGGCACTGGATCAAGAACTGCGTGGCCGTGGGTCTGTCGGGCGGCTTTCTGGAGCCTCTGGAATCGACCGGCATCGTGCTGATCGAGGCCGCCGCCTACATGCTGGCCCGCAACCTGCCGCGTCATGGCGGTTTCGAGGCCGCCGCCCGGCAGTTCAACCAGGCCATGACCGATCGCTACCTACGGGCCATCGACTTCATCAAGCTGCACTACTGCATCAGCCAGCGGGCCGACAACGCGTTCTGGACGGACAACCGCGACCCCGGCTCGATCCCCGAAACCCTGCGGGATCATCTGGAGATGTGGAAGCACCGGCCGCCGAACATGTTCGACTTCCCGAACCTGCACGAGAGCTTCAAGTACTTCAATTACCAGTACATTCTCTATGGCATGGGCTATCCGACCCAGGTCGATCCGGCCGCGCACGACCATGTCGCCCTGGCCCGCGCCGACTTCGCCCGCGTTCAGGAGGCGGGCAAGCGCGCCGCCGCCAGCTTGCCCGATCATCGGCTGCTGCTGAACGCGGTCCACGGCCGAGGCTTCTCAAGCCCGGCGCCGACCCCGGCCCTGGCCGAGGTTGGCGAGACCGTGCAACGGTGAGCGAGCTCGTCTTCGCGCCGCGCCAAGATCCCCATGTCGAGCGCCTGGAGGTCGGCGCCGCCCGGACCCCGATCCTGATCCTGGACGGATTGCTGAGCGGCGGCCAGGCGCTCGTCGATCACGCCGCCGAGACCGCCGTCCTGGCGCCGGTCAAGCCGGCGGCCAACTTCTATCCCGGCGTGCGCGCCCCGGCGCCGGTCGCCTATGTCCAAGCCTTGGTGCGGACCTTGCGGCCCTACCTGGCCGAGACGTTCGGGGTCCCGCCCGGGGGGCGTGCCGGGGTCAGCTGCGCGCTGTCGATGGCCACCTTGCCGGCCGGCCAGGCCAGCCCCGCCCAGCGCCTGCCGCACATCGACACGCCGGAACCGAACCAGCTGGCGATCCTGCATTATCTGTGCGGGCCCGATCACGGCGGCACGGCCTTCTATCGCCATCGCGAGACCGGTCTGGACGTTGTCGACCCCGAACGGTCCCAGGCCTTCTTCACGACCTTGCGCCGCCAGATCGATGCTGGGCCCATCCCGCCGGGCTATATCCGCGACTCCGGAGCGCTGTTCGAAAGGATCGGCGCGGTGGAGGCGGCCTTCGACCGGATCGTGGTCTATCCCAGCCGCCTGTTGCACGCGGGCATCCTGCCCGACGCGCCCGTCTCGCTCGACCCGCGCTGGGGGCGGCTGACCGTGAACACCTTCTATCGCTACGAGACCGCCTGAACGCGCGGATCAGGTCAGGCTGAAGCTGCGAAGCGTCTCGCCCGGGAAGACCCGATCGATATTGGCCTGGGTCAGGCCGAAGCGTCGGGAGACCAGGTCCGCGCAGATGCTCCGATAGCTGGAGAGCACGCGCAGGTCGCGCCGGTCGTTAAGCGTATCGGCCGCCAGCCTGACCTGATCGCCCGCCATCCGGCCGCCTCGGACCGAACCGCCCAGCACCCAATAGACGCTGCCGTGACCATGGTCGGTGCCCTTGTCGCCGTTCTCCTTGAAGGTCCGGCCAAACTCCGAGAGCACCACGACGGTGGTCTTGGACCACACATCCGGCCCCATCTCGTCGGCCAGGCCCGCCAAGCCCCGGCCCAGCTGGCCGATCCGGTCGGCCAGGACGCCCGTCGCGCCGCCCTGGTTGACGTGGGTGTCCCAGCCGCCGACGTCCATGAAGGCCAGGTTGTAGTCGGTCTTCATCAGGCGGGCGACGCGGCGGGCGGCCAGTTCGAAGCCGCTGGGCGAGACCGCGTTTCGGTTGGCGGCGATCATCTCGCCGGCGAGCGCCGAGTAGGCCTTGTCCCGAACGGCGAAGCCCTCGTCCACGGCCGCCTGCAGGGCCTGGCCCTTGTACATCTGCTCGATCAGCCGGGCCTGGCGGTCATCGACGCCGGGCTTGTTGACGCTGGCCACGGAGATGTTCGGCACGGCGGTCTGGCCGTGGAAGGTCAGGGGCGGCTGAGAGGTGAAGGCGATCGGACGCGATCCGGAGAGCTGACCGGCCAGGCGCGCCATGAAGCCGGAGCGGTAGTCGCGCGGGCCGGCGACCAGCTGGCCCAGCTCGATCGTGTCCTGGGTCTCGAAGTGGCTGCGAGTCATGTCGTCCGTGCCGGCGAACGGCACGAAGGCGATCTGCTTCTTCTGCCACAGCGGATAGATGCTGTCCTTCAGCGCCGGATGCAGGCTCCAGTCGTTGTCGAGCGGCAGGGCCGCGTTCGGATTGGCCGGATCGGGCCGGGCGATCGCGATGGTCGGGCGGCTCTGGTAGTAGAAGTCGCTGTAGGTCGGGATCACCACGTTGACGGCGTCATAGCCGCCCCGCAGGAAGATCACGAGGAAGCGCTGATCGGTCGCTGGGGCGCTCCAGGCCTGGCCTGTGACGGCGGCGGCCGAGAGGCCAAGAGTGGCGGTCAGGAAATCACGTCGACGCATGGCGGCGGCCTCATCGATGCAGGAACTCGGGGGAAGACAGGAAGAAGGTGTTCCACTCGGCCGAGGACTTGGCCTGGGCCAGGGCGGTCTGGGTCTGGGGACTGAGGTGGTCTTTCGTCCGCGCGTAGTAGAGCGCGTTCTGCAACTGCGGGAAGGCCGGCTGGTCCTCGCCGCCGTCGGGCTTGAACAGGCCCGATGAACCGGAGCCGATCTGCCGGGCCAGCTCGAACATCGCCGTCAGTTGGCCAGGGCCGGACCAGGCCGTGTCCTCCAGCGGATAGCCGTCCGGCGTCTCGCGGCCGTAGAGGCTCTGGCCCAGCCGGTCGATCCAGCCGCGCATCGGGCCGGTATTGGCGATCGGGCGGCCGTCATAGGCCAGGCGGACCGCCGAAACGACATAGTGGACCGGGTCCTTGACCTTCTTGCCGAGCGAGGCCCTGAAGGCGTCGGAATGGAAGAGCGTGTTGAGCGTCTCGGCGATGTCGCCGTCGCTGCGCAGGAAGGTGGCGCTCATCTTGTCGACCAGCGCGGGCGGCGCGTCGCCGATGAAATAGAGGGCCAGCTTGGTCGAGATGTGCTTGGCCGTGGCCGGCTGGCGAGCCAGGGCGTCGAGGGTGGACTCGAATTCGGAGAGGCCGGTTCCGGAGATCTTGCGCCCCAGAACAACCTTCTCGCCGAAGTCGTGGCGGGCCGGGTTAAACTCCATCAGGCCGCGCCGGACATAGAACCCCTGCTGCTGGGGCTTCAGCTTGGGCGGATCGGGATTGAGGCTGACGCCGACGCCGGTCAGCACCCGCGCCATCTGCTCGACGTCCTGCTGGCTGTAGCCCGAGCCGACGCCCATGGTGTGCAGTTCGAGGATCTCGCGGGCGTAGTTTTCGTTGATGTGGCCGACCGCGTTCTGGTCGTTGTCCAGATAGCGCAGCATGGCCGGATGCAGGTCGGCGGCCTTCAGCAGGTCCTTGAACTTGCCCAGCGCGTGGGGGCGGATGGCCTGGTCTTCGTAGTCGCCGACCATGGCGCGGATGTCGCGCTTGTCGGCCTGGACGTTGAAGTGGTTGAACCAGAACCAGGTCATCTGCTCCTGCAGTTGGTTCGGGGAATAGAGGTCGCGCAGCAGCGACCGCGACGCCGCCTGCTGGCGCAGGTCGTACATCGCCTTCTGATAGGCCGACTGCGCGGCCTGGCGTTCGGTCGGGTCCTGCAGCTTGCCGGCCGCCTTGCCCTGGGCGTCCATGTCGACGACCAGTTTGGCCACCGGCGTCGTCGAGATCCGCAGGGCGTCGATCTGCGCCTGCACGGGCGCGGGCAGGACGGCCTGGGCGGACGGATGCAGTTGCTGCTTGAGCCAGCGCTCCGGCCCCAGCCGCTCGGCCTCGGCCACGCTTTGCGAGGTGTCGCCCCAGGTGACGCGGTCCACGAGCGGGGCGACGTCCTGCGCCGAGGCGGCGAATGCTCCTCCCGGCGCGCTCCCGGCGATCAGCGCGGCTGCCAGAACCAGTTGCGTTCGACCAGCGATCATGGCGGGCTCCAGTCTCGTCCTTACGCTGCTCTAGCCTTGGCCTCGCGCATGGCGAAACCAAGGCTAGGGGTCGAGAGGATCAACGGCCAAGGGATCTGATTCCGTCGCCTCAAGGGCTGGCGAACTGACTCTTCGCCGCGAAATTCGAGGCGTAGATGCCTGTCGCGGTGGAAAGTCCTCCTTCAGCGGGCGCGACAGCCGCGCCGAAGCCGCTGCGTGACGCCGCGATACGCCAAAAAGAGCGTGGCTTGGGTCGCGAGCTGGTTCGACCCTTGCCGTTACGACGATGTGTCCAAAGCCCTGCAAGCGAAGACGGCCTTTGCGGCCAGGACGCCTCTGGCTGAACTGGGAGGTCTGTTCAGAAGCTTTGGTGTCGAGCTGTGCGCGGCTCAGTAGGAGGCCAAAGCCTGGGCGCGCGCTTCAGCCTTCGTCCTCGGGCGTCAGCCTGTAGCCCAGACCTGGTTCCGTAAGCAGCAACTTTGGTGCGGAAGGTTCTTCTTCGATCTTCTGACGCACCTGTCCGACCAGTACCCGCACGAACTGGGCGTCGACCTCGGCGTCTGGCCCCCAAACGGCGGCCATCAGCTGCCGGTGGGTCACGACCCGACCGGCATAGCGCGCTAGGCTGCGTAGAAGGTCGTATTCACGTGGCGTCAGCCGGATCTCCTGGCCCTGCACCACGACGCGGCGATCAGCGAAATTGATCTCGAGTTCGCCGGACTTGAAGTGCGCGCGGGCCGAGAAGCGGCGGTCACGGCCTCGCATCGCCGCCCGTAGGCGCGCCAGAAGTTCGCCCACGCCGAAGGGCTTGTTGATGAAGTCGTCGGCGCCCAGGTCCAGGGCGGCTATTTTCTCTTGCTCGATGTCGCGCGCCGACAGCACGACGATCGGCACCTCGGACCATTCGCGGATACGGCCAATGACAGCCTTGCCGTCGAGATCGGGCAAGCCGAGGTCAAGAATGACCGCGTCACAGCCTTCGGCCGCCAGATGCGCTAGGGCTGCCTGGCCACTGTCAGCCGTGGCGACGCCGTAACCCGCAGCACCCAGCGCCGGGGTCAGCGCCCGCACCAACTGGGGTTCATCGTCGACCAGCAGGATTTGGGCGCCAGATTGAATCATGCGATCGTCTTCCTCGGAAAGCTGATCCTGACGACGAGACCGCTCTTACCGTCAACACGATCGGCAGCGCCAATCGATCCGCCCATGGCTTCGACGAGGCCGCGGGCGATAGAGAGGCCCAGACCCGTACCCTGACTTGCGCCGGCCGAGCCGGGCGAACGATAGAACTTCTCGAAAATGCGATCCTGGTCGGTCTCGGGAACGCCAGGTCCGCAGTCGGCGACCTCGATCAGCACCGACGTGGTCGTTTCGCGCACGCTGACAACAATGGTGCCGCCCTCGCGGCCATAGCGGGCGGCGTTCTCCAAGACGTTGCTGAGGGCTTGATCGAGCAGAATGGGGTCGCCATCGATCATGGCGCTGCCTTCGAGCTCGCGCTCGACGATATAGCCGAGACGGCCGACATGGTCGGCGGCTCGGTTTGCGACCTCGGCGGCGGCGAAGGTCTGCGTCTCGAGCACCAGGGCGTTTGATTCCAACTTGGTCATGCTGAGCAAGTTGGCGACGAACCGATTCAGGCGCTCGGCCTCTTCCTCGATCGTGGTGGCCAGGTCCTCACGCACTTCGGCGGGAAATTGGCCACCGAACGCCTTGAGGCTGCTGGCCGAGGCCAGGATCGCTGCCAGCGGCGTGCGCAGATCGTGCGAGATCGAGGAGAGCAGGGCGTTTCGTAGCTGTTCCGTACGCACCGCAGCGGCGACCTCAGACCGTTCGACGGCCAGCCGGGCGCGCAGGATCGCTGCTGCGCCAAGGTCGATGAGGACGTGGATCAGGCGTTCGCTGTCAGCGTCCGGGCCAGGCTCGGTTTCGCGCCAAGCAGCAATGCCCAAGTGCGTTCCGTCGGCGATCACGTCCCGAACTCGCCAGCCGTCCCGAGCGAAATCGGATGAGGCCGGTGCGGAAAGACTCGGCGTCGGCGGGAAGCTCCAGACCCGCGATTGATCAATCATGGTGGCTTCGCCCTTGGCCGCGGCGGCCATGTGCTCGACCACCAGCTGGCGAACTGCCGCCTCATCGTCTGCAGACGACAATTGGCGGCTGGCCTCGAAAAGCGCGCTCGTTGCTCGGGCTCGCAGCCTGTTCCGTTCAGCCTCGTCGCGCAGCCGGCCGGCGATACCTCCTGTAAGAAGGGCGACTGCCAAAAACATCAGCAGCGTCAGAACGTCTTCTGGAGATGCTAAGCTGAAGGTAAAGCGTGGCTCGACGAGGTAGAAGTTGTAAATGGCGAAGGCCAATATGGCCGAGAAGAACGCTGGATAAGCTCCTTGGGTAACCGCAGTAACCAGGACGCTCGCCAGGAACACCATTGAAACGCGAGCGGTGTCAAACAAGCGAAACAGTGCTTCGGAAACGCCAAAGCCTACCAGAACGAATAGTATTGCTATGCCGTAAGGCCGCAGTTGAAATCGAGAGGCGGATTTTTCAGTGTGCGCTATCGGCATTTTCACTCTCGGGAACCGCCGAGTTTGCGGATGGGAAGCTGCTGATCTGAGCTCGAGCCTTTAGACTGATTACCCCAATCGAAATTGGGAGCAATGAATTCAGTCATCGAGAGCCGCTATGGATGACGCCGTATTTGCTCCAACTGCTTCAAGCAGCCGGCATTCCTTAGCGATCATCGGCTATCTTCGCGAGCGCCTTGGTTCTGCGCGTCTGGGAGCGGAGCTTTGGCATAGGTGCCGCAGATCTTTAAGGTCTGTGGTTGAAATTGGCTTTGAACGCTGACGACGCGCTTCCAAAACGCTAATACCTAGCGAAAGAGAGTTCGTGGTGTTTCGCTCAATCAGGTTTGCTACCGATCGCGTGGCTTAGGTGGGGGTACTTAGATCTAATGGTTGAAGAGCCCAAACGTCGGCGACTACGGCAAAAAAAAAGCTCCACCCGGGCTAAACTCCGTCAGCAAGCTAAGATTCGGAAAGTCATTTGGATTTCTGTTTCGATTGCTTTGGGTCTGGCGATCGTGGCGATATTTGTCCGATACGGTATGCTTTCCGCAGACTAGCGGTCGCATTAGCCTAGATTTAGCGCGATTCCGGAATTGACTGTGGTTGCCTGAGGGCATCCGTGGATATGGATGTGCGCAACATTTACAGGTTTCCAGAAATTGCGCGCAACGGTTGCTATTTAACAACAGCATTGGACGAAGCTGCTTTGATGCAAGAGCTCCGCGCGAACGCACCTATGCCAGATCAGCCTTTGAAGCTGTTGGTTATAGGGCTCAACTACGCTCCCGATTTCATCGGCATTCCGAAATATACGACCGAGCTGTGCGAGGAATTGGCGCGGCGAGGCCACGAGGTGACTGTTGTGACCGCGCCGCCGTACTATCCCGCCTGGGAGGTGCCGGCGGCCTATCGCGGTGCCTGGCGCGCTGAGACGCTTAACGGCATTCGGCTAATCCGTGCGCCGCTCTATGTTCCGAAGAACCCTGGCGGCCTGACCCGGCTCCTACATCACCTGTCCTTCGCCGCAACGTCGCTTCCAGCGGCGGTGTGGTGCGCTCTGACCAAGCGACCTGACATCGTGCTGACTGTAGCGCCGTCTTTTATGTCCGCGCCGGCTGCCTTGATCGCGGCCAAGCTGTCGGGCGCCCGGTCGTGGCTGCATATTCAAGACTTCGAGGTCGACGCCGCCTTTGAGCTAGGCATGTTGAAAGGGGAGCGCGCGCGTCGATGGGCTGAGCGTCTCGAGCGCACTCTTCTTTTGGGCTTCGATCGGGTTTCGACGATTTCCGCCAGCATGCGCCGCCTTCTGCTCCGCAAGGGCGTGAAGGACGAAGCGGCGCTGGAAATTCGCAACTGGGTGGATATCGACACCGTCACCGCTTGGCCGAGCAGCAACACCTCCTATCGAGAGGCGCTTAATATACCGGCTGACCACGCCGTCGCGCTCTATTCGGGCAATATGGCGGGCAAGCAGGGTCTGGAAGCCTTGGCCGATATGGCGGCGCGACTTGAGGCGCAATCGACGAAGGTTACGCTGTTGCTGTGCGGACAGGGCCCGCTAAAGGGGATGTTGGAAGCTGCCTGCTCCGAGCGGAACAATGTCCGCTTCATGGACCTGCAGCCGATCGAGAAGTTGCCGGAACTGCTGGCTACGGCCGACATCCACCTCCTTCCGCAGCGCGCGGAAGCGGCGGATCTGGTGTTGCCGTCAAAGTTGACGGGCATGCTGGCCTCGGGGCGTCCGGTTGTCGCCATGGCGGATGCGGGGACTGGGCTGGCGATCGAGGTCGAAGGCTGTGGTCTCATCGTCCCGCCAGGCGACAGCGAGGCCATGGCGCATGCGGTAACAATTCTTGCTCAAGACAGCGAGCTGCGCCTTGAACTCGGGGCCGCCGCTCGCCGCAGGGCTGAAGACGCATGGCGTATGTCGAGCGTCATCGACCGTTTTGAGGCAAGCGCGCGCGAAGTTCTTAGCGACCAAACCCTGGTGGCGAGCGCGGCCCGCGCACATTCCCTGTAGTTCGACGCATGACGCCGACGGTTTCGAGGCTGGAAGACATGCAGATTGAAAGCTTGCCTGAAGGGGCAGTTCAAGACTTGACGAAGTTCAAGACGCCGCCAGGGTTTCGCGGCCGGTCGGCGGTGGTCGTGCAGCTCTGGTGGATCGTGCAGGCAACCCTCTTCCGTACCTCACCGCAGTTCCTCTACGGCTGGCGCCGGCTTTTACTCAAGCTGTTCGGCGCTCAGATTGGCGAAGGCGTACTCGTCAGGCCGACGGCCAGGATCGTCTATCCCTGGAAGCTGACCGTCGGCGATCACAGCTGGATCGGTGATTTCGCTGAGATCTACTGCCTTGGGCCCATCGTGATTGGGCGAAATGCTGTTGTTTCGCAGTACGCCTATTTGTGCACGGGTTCGCACGATCTCCGGGCGATCGGCTTTGACATCTTCGCCAAGACGATCACCGTCGACGACGAGGCCTGGGTGGCGGCCGGTGCGTTTGTACATCCAGGGGTGACGATCGGTCGGGGATCTGTCGTGGGGGCCCGCGCGGTCGTGACAGCCGATACTGAGCCGATGGGTATCTATGTTGGTGACCCTGCTAGAAAGGTCAGTGAGCGCGGCTTGAGGGCCTCACGCTAGATCGTATTGAGCACAGCGGCGAGCGCTTGTTCGGCTTCTCGCTTCAAGCTGACAAAGCGCTTCTTCGCTTCCCCGCTCAGTTGAGCCCGATCGAAGTCGGCGGCCAATTCCTCGATCCAGCGCTGAGCGCCGGCGTCGAAATCGGCCTCGGCAAACACCACGCCGGGCGATCCCTCATGATCGCATCCCATGCATCCGCGATCAGTGGTGATGATCGCTGCCCCCCTCGCCAGAGCCTCCAGAAGAACCAAAGGCTGGGCTTCGTTGGTGTAGCTACTAGGAAAGACGAAAATGTCCACCTCCTCGTAGAAGGCGTCCTTTTCGGACCCATAGACTGGGCCGAGCCAGTTAAATGTGTCGGGAAACTCCGACTTGGTCGCTTCGATCGCAGCCTTCACCCTGGGCTCGTGAGCCGGGCCGGCGAGCTTGGCTTGAACCGCTAGGCCTTGTCTGCGGAGCCGGGCAAATAAATCGAGAAAACGAAGAGCACCCTTATCTTCGGTTAGGTTCGATAGATGCCCTAGCACGAGTTCGCCATTTGTCGTCGGCGCTGCACCGGTCGCGTCCGCCATAAAGGCGTTGGAGAGAACTATCGCCTTCGCGTTACTGGCCGGCCATTCCGACGGATAACGTTCTAGCAGGAGCGACTCCATGCGATCGCAAAGCAGGAGGTGGGTCGTCTCCTTCGGGGAAAACCTGAGGAACGCAGCCATGAGCGCCGAGCGCTGATTGAGATAGGCGAAGCTATGATGATGAGTCCAAAGGCTGTAGCCGAGAACGCGTGCGAAAGCCGCCAGCAGTACGTTGAAAGCTAAGCCTGAAGCGCCGTCGCACGGCATATATAGGGTGTGGACCCCCCTTAAGCGTACCAGGGCAAGGCGTAGGGCGATGGCGAGAGTCTTACCGAAGCGTCCGATCGGCTTGAGGACTGCCGGCCAGTCTCGCGGGGGGGACAAATCCACTGATGCGAAAAGCAGACCCGCCGCGTCGAGTTCGCGGACCATGCGAACGTTGACAGCGGACAACCCCGTAATAGGTGGCGGGAGTTGAACCGCTGCGAGGACATGAGCTCTGACGGGCATGCGTTCAATCCGCGAAACGCGACATACCCAGACCTGCTAGGAAGGCTTTAATCCGAGCATTTCTCATCGCATTAGTA
>NZ_SZWJ01000033.1:0-44837 GCF_012184455.1 Caulobacter sp. SSI4214
AGGCCTTGCAGCCGAGGACGCCGGCGTTGGCTTGCGGGGCGGCGGCCAGGCTCAGGGCGGTGGCGGCGGCGCCCAGGGTCAGGGCGATGGTCTTGGTGGTCTTGGTCATTTGGTCGAACATGAGAGAACTCCTCGTCCCTTCGTGATGTCTGCGGGGCCAGCAACCCCGTGAGACGCACCATGGCAGGGCCAAGCTGAACCGCCCCGCCAACCGCGCCGACAGATTCCGTTCATGTTCGAAAAAAGTGGATCGGGGCGGGAAAAGCCCAGGTCGAGACCGCGACGTATCCCCGTCACGTCGTTACGCGTCATGAAAATATCTCGGGTCTCCCAAGACTTAATATCCTTTGGGCTTCTTTCCGTTCGGCCGTACTCCAAGTCACCGGCGTCTGGATGGGGAGGAGCGTCATGCGGTCGCGTTGGATCATCGTCGCCGGAGCGTTCGTCGCGCTGGGAATCGCCGGCCTGGCTTTCCGGACCGGCACGGACGCCAAGCCTCTACCCCCGGCGTCCGAGGCCTATCCGACCGTCGCGGACGGCGTGACCGTCGGCGAGACGACGGGGCCCTGGCGCGCGCCGGCAGGTCTGAAGCAGATTCCGATCTGGCCGCGCGGCGCGCCGGACATGGCCGACCAGCCCCGCAAGCCCGAACGGGTGTCGGTCTCCGCCACGCCCGACGCCCTGTCCAGCAAGGTGTCGGAGGGCGTCTACGACGTCACCGAACCGACCATGACCGTCTATCCGCCTCGGGGCCGAAACACCGGCGCGGCCATGATCGTCTTCCCGGGCGGAGGCTTCCGGGTGGTGGTGATCACCTCCGAAGGGACCGAGATCTGCAACTGGATCACGGCCCAGGGCATCACCTGCATCCTGTCGAAATACCGCGTGCCGGGCGGCAACGACTACTGGAACCCGGCGTGCCGGTGTCAGATCACCCCCAAGATCCCCCGCGCGCTGCAGGACGCCCAGAGAACCATCCGGCTCGTCAGGGCGCGGGCGCGAGAGCTGGGCGTTCAGCCGAACAAGATCGGCGTGATCGGCTTCTCGGCCGGCGGCTATCTGGTCGCGCAGACCAGCAACATCCTCGCCCCCGCCTACGCCCCGGTGGACGACATCGACAAGATCAGCAGCCGCCCCGACTTCGCCATCGCCCTCTATCCGGGGCACCTTTGCCGCAAGGGCGACGCCTGGGACCCGACCATCCGCGTGACGAAGAACACGCCGCCGACCTTCCTGCTGCAGGCCTGGGACGATCCGGTCGACCCGATCTGCAACAGCACGCTCTACGCGCGGGCGCTGGACGCCGCCGACGTCCCGACCGAAGTGCATCTGTTCGCGAAGGGCGGACACGCCTTCACGATGCGGAACAGGGCGCATCCGGTGGCGATGTGGCCCTCGCTGGTGGAGCGCTGGCTCGCGGAGATCGGGGTCGTCGGCGCCCCTCCGAGCGCCAGCAGCCCTTAACCTAGGCGCCCAGGGCGTAAGGACCGCTCTTGTCCAGCGCCGTCTTCCAGGCCGGGCGGGCGTGCATCCGCTCGATCCAGGCGGCCATGTGGGGGTAGTCGGCCAGCTTGCCCATGGCCTTGGCGACCTCGGGCACGAAGCTCATCTGGATGTCGGCGCCGGTCAGGTCGTCGCCGACGAAGAACTGGCGGCCGGCCAGGCTCTGATCGACGAAGGCCAGGTGGTTGGCGATCTCGCTCTGGATGCGCGGGTGCAGCGGCGCGCCGGCCTCGCCCAGGCGGCCGACATACATGTTGAGCATCAGCGGCAGCATGGCCGAGCCCTCGGCGTAGTGCAGCCACTGCTGATAGCGGTCATGGTCGGCGCTGGCCGGATCGGGCGCCAGACGGCCGCCGCCGTGGCGGCGGATCACGTAGTCGATGATCGCGCCGGACTCGATCACCGTCAGATCGCCATCCTGGATCACCGGCGACTTGCCCAGCGGGTGGACGTCCGTCAGCGACGGCGGGGCCAGGCGGGTCTTGGCGTCGCGGGTGTGGAAGACGATCTCGTAGGGCAGCGACAGCTCCTCGAGCAGCCACAGGATGCGCTGCGAGCGCGACTCGTTGAGATGGTGGACCTTCAGCATCTGTCTCCCCGTTTTCCCATAGGATGTTGCACCGCCGCATTGCTCGCAGATGCGAAATGGGCCACGGTGAAAGAAAACAATTGTTTGGCGTAAAACACCTGTTCGGCCAAGGGGAGCAAGCCATGACCACGATGATCGCGCGCGACGACGCCGAAACCCTCGTCCTTCCGGGCCTGACCGGCCTGCTGCGGGAAGCCGCCGACGCGACGGCGCTGTTCGTGGCCGAGGCCAAACCCGCCGTGCTCGCCCATATCGCGCCAGAAGGCGGCAAGGTCGACCGCAAGCTGGCCGACGTCCACCAGCACCGGGTGCACGGCTACGGCTGGTACGCGGCCTATGCCGAGCTCCTGAACCAGGTCGCCGGCTGGGCCGAGCGGCTGGAGGCCGAGGGGCGCTTCGGCGAGATCGAGGCCCTGCTGGCCCAGCTCCTCTTCTCGGAATACTGCGCCCAACTGGTCGGCGGCGTGCCGATGAACCAGGGTGAGATCGTCCGCCCGGCGCATCTGGTCGAGGACCGCGCGGTCCTGAACCGCCTCTATTCCAACGGCCTGATGAAGCTGATGGTCGAGGGCGGAACCCAGGCCGTGAAGAGCCGCGTCGCCCAGCGCCTGGCCGAGGCGCGCGGCCGCCCGACGCTGGAGCACACCGGCCTCGACGAGACCTTCGAGATGATCCGCGACCAGTTCCACGCCTTCGCCGAGGAGAAGGTCACGCCCTTCGCCCACGAATGGCACCTGAAGGACCAGCTGATCCCGATCGAACTGGTCGAGGAGCTGGGCGCCCTGGGCGTGTTCGGCCTGACCATCCCCGAGGAATATGGCGGCAGCGGCATGGGCAAGACCGCCATGTGCGTGGTCTCCGAGGAGCTGTCGCGGGCCTGGATCGGCGTCGGCTCGCTGGCCACCCGGTCGGAGATCGCCGGCGAGCTGATCCTGACCGGCGGCACGGACGCGCAGAAGGAATATTGGCTGCCCAAGATCGCCAGCGCCGAGATCCTGCCGACCGCCGTCTTCACCGAGCCGAACACCGGCTCCGACCTCGGCGCCCTGCGCACCCGCGCCGAGCTGAAGGGCGACCACTATGTCGTGACCGGGAACAAGACCTGGATCACCCACGCCGCCCGCGCCGACGTGATGACCCTGCTGGTCCGCACCGACCCGGCCACCACCGACTATCGCGGCCTGTCGATGCTGCTGGCCCCCAAGCCGCGCGGGACCGACGAGGCTCCCTTCCCCGCCGAGGGCATGAGCGGCGGCGAGATCGGGGTGATCGGCTATCGCGGCATGAAGGAGTACGAGCTGGGCTTCGACGGCTTCGCCGTGCCGGCCGAGAACCTGCTGGGCGGCGCGCCCGGCCAGGGCTTCAAGCAGCTGATGGCCACCTTCGAGAGCGCCCGCATCCAGACCGCCGCCCGCGCCGTCGGCGTGGCCCAGGCGGCGCTGGAGACCGGCCTCGGCTACGCCCTGGACCGCCAGCAGTTCGGCCAGGCGATCTTCGCCTTCCCCCGCGTCGCCAACAAGCTGGCCATGATGGCCGCCGAGATCATGGGCGTGCGCCAGCTGACCTATTTCGCCGCCCGCCAGAAGGACGAGGGCAAGCGCTGCGACCTCGAGGCCGGCATGGCCAAGCTGATCGCCGCCCGCGTCGCCTGGGCCGCCGCCGACAACGCCCTGCAGATCCACGGCGGCAACGGCTTCGCCATGGAATATGCGGCCAGCCGGCTGCTGGCCGACGCCCGGATCCTCAACATCTTCGAGGGCGCGGGCGAGATCCAGGCCCAGGTGATCGCGCGGCGGCTGTTGGACGGCGGGAACTAGGCGCCGCTGAGCGCCCCCTCCGTCTCGTCGCGTATCCGCGCCGATCCACCTCCCCCGCTTCGCAGGGGAGGAGAAGTCCCTCCTCACCCGTGCAACGGGGGAGGTGGCGCGATGCGAAGCATTGTGACGGAGGGGGCGCTCCGGCCCTTGCCGCCTCCACGAGCATCAGCATAGCCTCGCGTCCTTACCGGAAGGACCGCCCATGCTGACCACGACCCGCCGCGCCGCCCTCGTCTCGACCCTGGCCGCCACGGGCCTGGCGGCGTTCGGCGATAGGGCCCTGGCGCGGGAGACCGGGGCGGTCGGCGCCGCCGTCGACAAGTACGCGCAAGAGGTCATGGCCGCCTTCCCCGACGAGCCGGGTCTCGGGATCGCCGTGGTCGAGAACGGCCAGGTCACCCTGACCAAGGGCTATGGCGTCAAGCGGCTGGGAACCCAGGACCGGGTCGACGAGACCACCGCCTTCGGCATCGCCTCCAACACCAAGGCCATGACCGCCGCCCTGATCGCCATGCTGGTCGAGGAGGGCAAGCTGGAATGGGACGCGCCGGTCACCCGGTACATGCCGGCCTTCCAGATGAGCGATCCGGTGGTCACCAAGCTGATG
The DNA here is from genome assembly GCF_012184455.1 of Caulobacter sp. SSI4214. Lineage (NCBI taxonomy): Bacteria > Pseudomonadati > Pseudomonadota > Alphaproteobacteria > Caulobacterales > Caulobacteraceae > Caulobacter > Caulobacter sp. SSI4214. The sequence goes on from NZ_SZWJ01000033.1 coordinate 4,517, forward strand.
ACCGTCCGCGACCTCCTGGTCCACCGCAGCGGCCTGACCCTGGGGGCCGGCGACCTGATGATTTGGCCCGCGCCCACCCACACGCGCGCCGAGATCGTCGCGGGCCTGAAGTACCTGCCGATCGGCGGCCAGTTCCGGGGCGGCTACGCCTATGACAACGTCCTCTATGTCGCCGCCGGGGTGCTGATCGAAACGGTGACGGGCCAGTCCTGGGAAGAGGTCATCAAGGCCCGGATCTTCGAGCCGCTGGGCATGAAGGACACCGTCTCCAGCCCCGCCCTGGTCGACAGGGCCCGCCGCGCCCAGCCCCATGCCCGCCTGGGTCCGCCCGTCCGGGGCCTGGGTCCGCAGACGGTTCTGCCGTTCGACGACAGCTTCGACGCGGCCGGGCCGGCCGGCGGGGTCAATTCCACGCCGCGCGACATCGCCAAGTGGATGCAGGTCCAGCTGGGCCTGGGCCTCTCGGCCGACGGCAAGCGCCTGTGGAGCGAGGCCTCGTCGAAGGAGCTGTGGAAGCCCCAGACGATCACCGCCTCGTCCGAAGGCCCGGCGCCCGACGCCCCCACGCGTCCGACGATCCAGGCCTACGCCCTGGGCTGGTTCGTCCAGGACCATCGCGGCGAGCGCATCCTGTGGCACACCGGCGGCCTGGCCGGCTTCATCTCGTATACGGGCCTGCTGCCGGGCCGGAAGTCGGGCATCATGGTCATGACCAACGCCGAGGAGAGCGCGGTGCTGCGCGCCCTGCGCTACGGCGGTCCCGACCGGCTGCAGGGGCGGAGCGACTTCGACTGGATCGGCTATTCCAAGCGGCTGCAGGCCGACGCCGACGCCCAGACGATCAAGGACGCCGCCAAGGCCGTCACGCCCAGCAGCGGCGCCAAGCCCAGCCTGCCGCTGGCCGCCTATGCCGGCGTCTATCGCGACCCCTGGTACGGCACGGTCACCGTCGCCGTCACCGGGAAGGGCAAGAAGCAGGGCCTGTCGGTCTCGTTCGACAAGACCCCGCTGCTGCGCGGCAAGCTGGAGCCGTTCGACGGCGAGATCTTCAAGACCGTCTTCGACGACCGCACCCAGGAAGACGCCTTCCTCACCTTCGAGCTGAAGGACGGCAAGGCGGTGTCGGCCCTGGTCAAGGCGGTCTCGCCCCTGGCCGATTTCAGCTACGACTATCAGGACCTGCGGCTGACCCGGATCAGCTGAGGCGGCGCCTGGGCGGCGGTAGCTATCGCGGCCGCCAGCCGTCGGCGATCAGGGCGATCTGCCGGTCCATCACCGCCGACATCTCGCTGGCCGGGACCTGCCCGCCGGACGCGGCCGCCATGCGGTAGTTCCAGGCATAGGCGGCCTTCAGCGTGTCGACCAGCAGCTGGAGATCCAGGTCGGGCCGGACCTCGCCCTTGCGCACGCCCTCGTCCAGCACGTCGAGCAGCATCTGGTTCAGGCGCGGGTTGCGGCCATAGGGCGTCACGCCCGGATCGCCGTTGGGATTGTACGAGGCCGCGACGTGGGCCAGGAACAGCTTCACCCGCCGGGTCTCGAATTCGTAGTGGATGGCGAAGATCGAGCTCAGCCGATCGGCCACGCTGCCCCGCAGGTACGGAATCACCCGGTCGAACTCGGCATAGAGCTCGGCCAGGCGATGACTCATCACGTGGCTGAGCACCTCGGCCTTCGAGGCGAAGGTGGTGAAGACGCTGCCGACCGAGACACCCGCCCGCTCGGCGATGGCGCGGATGGTGGTCTCCTCGTAACCGACCTCGTTGAACAGGTCCCGCGCCGCCACGAGAACCTTCTCGCGCGTCGCCGCCTTCTGATCGTCCCTTACGCCCACGCCCGTCCCCCTCGAACACGCTAGCGTCGTTTTTAACGAAGACGCTCCGTTCCCCCGAACGGAGCGTCCAGTGATGTCGTCAGGCGCGAGCGCCCGCGAAAATAACCTTCAGTTGTTCCGAAAGCCGCGTCAGCAGAGCTTCCACCGACCAGCCGTCATAGATGGCTCGACGATAGTTACCGACATACACATCCCAAGTGATTTCCGCCAAGAGCTTGGCGTCGATATCTTTCTTCAGCTGACCTTCCTCGACGCCGCGGCGCAGGGCTTCGCCGATCAGGCGGAAGATGTGCTTGAGGTCGGCGCGGGCGCGACGCTCGGCGGCCTCCGAACGGGTCCAGGAGACCGCGATGCTGGCGCGCAGCAGCGGCAGTTGCTCGACATGGAAGGCGTAGGCGACGGCGAACAGGCCCAGCAGGGCTTCATCGACGGTCTTGGCGTTGCGCGACGCCTGGGTCATCTGGGCGTGGATGACCTCGTAGTCGGCGGTCAGGATTTCCTCGAACAGCTCCGACTTGTCGGCGAAGCTGGCGAACACCGCGCCAGTCGACATGCCGGCGGCCTGGGCGATGTCCCGGATGGTGGCGCCTTCATAGCCGCGCTCGCTGAACAGGCGGCGGGCGGCGGCGAGCACCCGCTCGCGGGTGCGCTGCTTGGCCAGGGCGCGGCGGGTGAGCTTCACCGGCGAGTCGGTGGCGGACTCGATATTGACGGACACAAAGCTCATGCGGCGGCCTCCAGACGGGCGAGAGCGGCCTCGGCGCGCTTCTCGAACTCATTGCAGTACTCATCGACGACGTTCTGGAGAACGTCAGCGTAACGGCGGGCCAAATGACGGCCATCCTGCGCGGCGTCGCGCAGGTCGGTGATCAATTGACGGACTTCGGCCAGGGCTTCTTCGCGATCGGTCGCGGAGAGCCCAGCGGCGGTCAAGAGCGACGCGCTCTGAGCCATCGCGGTTATCTCCTACCCCCGCTGGGGTGAGTCAAAACGTCGAACAGATCCGCGGTGGGGGAGTTGATCGTGTTCAACGAACGCGCACTGGAAAATAGGGAGCGGGGGCCATAACGCTAGAGGGACGTCATTGCAACCGCGAAAACTTACCGAAAACACTGAATGGGGACGATATGGCCTAGATATGAGAGCGCTCCCAAAGCGTCACTGCGACAAATGCGCTCACCGAACAGGTTCGACGAATTGATTCGGTCGATAACGTTTGGCCCCGCGGGGCCGCCGAACCGCCCTCGCGGCGCGACGCTCTATGGACGGCCGAGCTCCAGCCTCTATTCTGCGGGCCATGTCTCATCTCTTCGACATTCTGGTTCCCGCGTCGCTCGCGGCCGTGCTGATCGCCCTGGGGGCCGGTCTTTACGCCCTGTTTCGAGGGGGCGACTTCGGGCGCTCCTATTCCAACAAGCTGATGCGCCTGCGGGTCGTTCTGCAGTTCATCGCCATCATCGTCCTGGTCGCCGCCGCCTTCTGGTGGCGTCGCGGCGGGGCCTGATTAGCGCGGTTCGACGAACGGGAGTCCGCGACCCATGGTCACGCTGAACCGCATCTACACGCGCACGGGCGACGACGGCTCGACGCGGCTGGCGACCGGAGCCCCGGTCAGCAAGGCTTCGACGCGCGTGGAAGCCTATGGCGGGGTCGACGAGACCAACGCCGCCGTGGGCCAGGCGCGGCAGCATACCGCGGGCGACGCGGTGCTGGATCCGATCCTGGAGCGCGTCCAGAACGACCTCTTCGACCTCGGCGCGGACCTGGCGACCCCGGAACAGCATGGCAAGCCGGAATGGGAGCCGCTGCGCATTCTCGACAGCCAGGTCGAGCGCCTGGAACGCGAGATCGACCTGCTGAACGGCGAGATGGCGCCCCTGACCTCATTCGTCCTGCCGGCCGGCTCGCCCGCCGCGGCCGCGCTGCACGTCGCCCGCACCGTCTGCCGCCGCGCCGAGCGGACCTGCGTGGCATTGGCCGGCCTGGAGGGCGAGATCGTCGGCCAGCCGGCGATCAAGTATCTGAACCGCCTGTCGGACCTGCTGTTCGTGGCGGCCCGCTGGAGCAATGACCGGGGCCGCGCCGACGTCCTCTGGAAGCCGGGCGCGACGCGTTAGGCTATTTCGCCGGAGCCGGCTCCGGCGCTTGCGGTTTCAGGCGCGCCTCGCCGTTGATCGGCGGGACGTTGCCGGGTCGGCGGGTCAGGGTCTCGATCGAATAGACCGTCGCGCACTTCATCCACCGCCCGGCCCAGAGACGGCCGCTGGCCTCGCAACGCTGCTTCGGCCACACCCACAGGGCGTGGTAGGCTACGACGCCGCCGCTCGCGAGCAGGAAGATGGCGACGAAGATGTACTTCAGGCGCGTGAAGGTCTTGTTCATGGCCGCTCCCTACCGCCTTTCCGGCGGGAAGGGAATTGTCCGCCCCCGCGCCCGTGGCGCGGCCCTCGCGAAATCGTACAGTCGTTTGAACGAACCACGATTTATTGCATTACGCTGACGTTAAAGGAAACTTGCAATGCGACGCCGAACCAGTAAGTCGGTGGCCTAGCAGGAGAAAACGCAGTCTGGAGGCGGTGGAAACCGATGAAGGTCCTAGTCCCGGTCAAACGGGTGATCGATTATAACGTCAAGGCCCGCGTGAAGGCGGACCAGACCGGTGTCGACCTCGCGAACGTCAAGATGTCGATGAACCCCTTCTGTGAGATCGCGGTCGAGGAAGCCGTGCGTCTCAAGGAAAAGGGCGTGGCGACCGAGGTCGTCATCGTCAGCATCGGCCCCGCGCAGGCCCAGGAAACGATCCGCACGGCGCTGGCCATGGGCGGCGACCGGGGGATCCTGATCACCTCGGACGTCGACGTCGAGCCGCTGGCCGTGGCCAAGCTGTTGGCCGCCGTGGTCGCCGAGGAAAATCCGAATCTCGTCGTCATGGGCAAGCAGGCGATCGACGGCGACAACAACGCCGTGGGCCAGATGCTGTCGGCGCTGCTGGGCTGGCCGCAGGCCACCTACGCCTCGGCCGTCGAGGCGTCGGGCTCGTCGGCCAAGGTCACGCGCGAAGTCGATGGCGGTCTGCAGACCCTGGACGTCGACCTGCCGGCCGTGATCACCGCCGACCTGCGCCTGAACGAGCCGCGCTATGCGTCTCTGCCCAACATCATGAAGGCCAAGAAGAAGGAGATCGTCACCAAGGCGGTCGCCGACTACGGCGTCGATGTCACGCCGCGCCTGAAGGTCGTCAAGGTCGCCGAGCCGGCCAAGCGCTCGGCCGGCGTGAAGGTGGAAACCGCCGCCGACCTCGTCTCCAAGCTCAACACCGCGGGGGTGCTGTAATGGCTGTTCTCGTCGTCGCCGATAACGACAACGCGCACCTGCGCGACGCGACCCACAAGACCGTGACCGCCGCCCAGAAGATCTCGGGCGACATCGACATCCTGGTGTTGGGCAAGGGCGTCTCGGGCGTCGCCGCCGAGGCCGCCAAGATCGCCGGCGTCCGCAAGGTGCTGGTCGCCGAGTCCGACGCCCTGGGCCACGGCATCGCCGAGGCGCAGGCCGACGCCGTCCTGGCGCTGGCCGGCGGCTATGACGCGATCCTGGTTCCGGCCACCTCGGGCGGCAAGAACTTCGCCCCGCGCGTCGCCGCCAAGCTGGACGTCGCCCCGATCTCGGACATCATCGAGGTCGTCTCGGCCGACACCTTCACGCGCCCGATCTACGCCGGCAACGCGCTGGAGACCGTCCAGTCGACCGACGCCAAGAAGGTGATCACCGTCCGTCCGACCGCCTTCGCGGCGGCGGCGGAAGGGGGCTCGGCCTCGGTCGAAACCGTCGGCGGCGCCGACGCGGCCAAGACCCGCTTCGTCAGCGAAGAGATGGTCAAGTCCGACCGTCCGGAACTGGCGGCGGCCAAGATCGTCGTCTCGGGCGGCCGCGCCATGGGTTCGGCCGAAGAGTTCCAACGCGTGATCGAGCCGCTGGCCGACAAGCTGGGCGCCGCCGTCGGCGCCTCGCGCGCGGCCGTCGACGCCGGCTACGCCCCGAACGACTATCAGGTCGGTCAGACCGGCAAGGTCGTGGCGCCGCAGCTCTATGTCGCCATCGGCATCTCGGGCGCCATCCAGCACCTGGCCGGCATGAAGGACTCCAAGGTGATCGTCGCGATCAACAAGGACGCCGACGCGCCGATCTTCCAGGTCGCCGACTACGGCCTGGTCGCCGACTACAAGACCGCCGTGCCGGAACTGATGGACGCCCTGACGGCCGCGGGCAAGTAACCGCCCCGCCATCCACTAAGATAGAAAGGCCCGGGGGCTCTACCTCCGGGCCTTTTTGTTGCGCGCCTCAGGCAAAGCGAGACGCGCTCCCCCTACGAAAGCTGAACCGAGGACGGCGCACGCCGATATCGGCGCGCTGGGAACCACGCGAGCCTCGACATCGCGACGGAATCCATTATGGGTTGACTATCCGTCTCACGGCGGCGCCCCCGGCGTTCACGGGAAAGGCGACCCCGAAATTGTAAGGGAACGGTTTTGTCGCGTTCGACCGATTGGCTGGATCAAGACGCCACCTCGGTAACGGCCCGAAGCCTGCCCACGCTGGGCGTTCGCCTGGCGATCTGCGCCGCCACGGCCCTGCTCTACGGCTTCACGGTCGATAGCCTGGGCGGCTGGCTCTGGGGCTTGGCCGTCGCCAGCGCCGAGGCCGGGGTCTGGGTGTCCAGCATCCCCCAGAGGAGCGACCAGAAGACAAGCCCGGCCCAGCGCCTGGCCTATATCGCGGCCGTGGTCTGGATGAACCTGGTCTGGTGGGCCCTGGCCGTACTGCTGTGGCGGGAGGAAATTCTCGCCCTGAAGCTTTCGGCGCTCTGCGTGGTGTGCGCGTTCCTGGTCCACGCCCAGGCCTTCGCGGCGCGATCCAGGATCCTGCTGCTGATCATCGGCGGCGGCTCCTCGCTGCTGCTGCTGGCGCTGTGCGGCGTGTTCAACGACTTTCCGCCGCAGCAGCGTTTCGTGCTCTGCGCCTCCGCCGCCATCCTGATCACCTACACGGCCAAGGCCGCGCAAACCAACGCCCAGCAGGGCCGCGCCCTGGAGTTGGCCAAAAGCCAGGCCGAGGCGGCCAGCCAGGCCAAGTCCGAGTTCCTGGCCCTGATGAGCCACGAACTACGCACGCCCCTGAACGGCATGTTGGGCATCGCCCAGTCCATGAAGCTGGAGCCTCTGGCGCCCAGCCAGTACGAGCAGGTGGACTTGCTCGAGGAATCCGGCCGGACCCTGCTGGCCCTGCTGAACGACGTGCTGGACCTGGCCAAGATCGAGGCCGGCAAGCTGGAAATCGCGCCGATCACCAGCGATCTCGCCCATCTGGCCGACCGGGTGGTGCGCCTGAACGTCCCCCTGGCCCGCGAGCGCGGCACCGAGATCACCCTGCTCATCGACGAGGCCATGCCGGGCTCGCTGGTCTTCGATCCGCTCCGCGTGCGCCAATGCCTGGCGAACCTGATCTCCAACGCGGTCAAGTTCACGCCCGCCGGTCAAATCCAGGTGCGGGTGTCGTGCGAACCCGCCCCGGAACCCGGCGCGGTCATGGCCAAGATCGTTGTCGCCGACACCGGTGTCGGCATGAGTCCGCAGGTGCTGGAAAAGCTGTTCACGCCGTTCGTCCAGGCGGACGCGGCGACGGCCCGGCGGACAGGCGGGACCGGATTGGGCCTCAACATCACCCGCCGGCTGGCCAAGATGATGGGCGGGGCCGTCACGGCCCGCAGCGTCGAGGGACGCGGCTCGACCTTCACCCTGACCTTCCGATGCGCCCTGCCCGCCGCCGGCGCCTCGGCCAGCTTCCAGCCCAAGGACGGCAATCCGCTGCGCCTGCTGGTCGTCGACGACTATCCGGTCAATCGCAAGGTCATCGGCATGATGCTGTCGCCGCTGGGCTGCGAGATCGTCGAGGCCGACAACGGCCAGCACGCCATCGAAGCCCTGAATGACCGCGACTTCGACATGATGCTGATCGACTTCAACATGCCGGTGATGGGCGGACTGGAGGCGACCCGGCGAATCCGCGCCGAGCCGCGCTTCAAGGACCTGCCGATCGTCTGCCTGACGGCCGGGGTCATGGACGAGGAACGCTCGGCCGCCCTATCGGCCGGCATGGACGCCTTCATCGAAAAGCCCATCGAAATGGCGGCCCTGGTGTCGACGATCGGACGCCTGGATCGGCGGGCGGGCGCGCCGGCGTAGTTTTCCGGCGCGCGGTCGTCGGCCCTATCGCACCGGCACGCTCAGACCGCGCATCGTCTCGACCACCGCCCTGTCCAGCGGGGTGCGGGGCTCCTCGCCGAGGAAGGCGACCAGCCGACGGTTGTCCAGGCGCGTCGGAAAACGCCAGAAGGGGCGCATTTCCAGCAGTTCGCGCAAGGTCTCGTTGAACGGTCCGGCCAGGGGCAGCAGGGCCCAGGGCAGCCGGCGGACATCGGGGCGCTTCAGGCCGGCGGCGCGCGCGACCGCGCGGACCATGGCCGTCCCGTCGGCGTCCCAGACGCCGTCGAAGTGGAACCGCGCGAAGTCTGGCAGCTCGCCCTCGCGATCGGCCAGGCGGGCGAAGGTCTCGCCGACGTCGGGCAGATAGGCCCAGGCGTGGCCGACGCCCTTGTCGCCCGGATAGAGGATGGTCTTCACCGGCTTGCCCGGCGTGACCAGGCCCGAGGCGAACCAGTTGCTGGCGGCGCGCGGACCGAAATAGTCGCCGGCCCGCAGGATCAGGCTCCGCGCGCCGTCGCCGGCGGCGGCCTCCAGGCGGGCTTCCATCTCGACGCGGATCCTGCCCTTGCGGGTCCTGGCCCGCTGGGGCGCGGTCTCGTCGATCAGGGGCTGCTCGGCGGGGTCGTAGTTGTAGATCGTGCCAGGCAGCAGGATCCGCGCGCCGCTGGCCCGCGCGGCGGCGATGGTGCTGTCCAGCATCGGCAGGACCAGCCGGCTCCAGCCGCGATAGCCGGGCGGGTTGACGGCGTGGACGATGATCGCGGCGCCCCGCGCGGCGTCGATCACGGCCGGCGGGTCCATGACGTCGCCCTTCAAATAGGTCACGCCCGGCCGCCCGCCCTTGCCGGGATCGCGCACCAGGGCGCGGACGGTCCAGCCGTGGCGGACCAGGGCGGCGGCGGTCTCCCAGCCGACGCCGCCATGGGCGCCGAGGACGAGAGCGATCTTGGAGGGCTTGGCGGGGGCGGTCATGTCCGGCTCCTGGGATTGCGATGACCGCAGGATGCGTCGCGACAAGCTTGATATAAATTGCCTAGAATGACTGACCAGCCTATCAAAAATCTATGAGCAACGACCTCTCCGCCGCCGTCGACTGGGAGCGTCACCGCGCCTTCCTGGCGGTGATCGACACCGGCAGCCTCTCGGCCGCCGCCCGCGCGCTGGGCGCGGCCCAGCCGACCGTGCGGCGGCGGATCGAGGACCTGGAGACCCAGCTGGGCGTGGCGCTGTTCACCCGCTCGCCCTCGGGCCTGACCCCGACATCGGTGGGGACCGCTCTGGCGCGGCACGCCCGGGCCATGGCCAGCGCCGCCGCCGCCCTGGCCCGGGCGGCGTCGGCCGAGGCGGAAGCGGCCGCCGGCGTGGTGCGGATCACCGCCAGCGAGGTCGTGGGCATGGAGGTGCTGCCGCCGATCCTGGCCGCGCTGCGCCAGGACCATCCCGGCCTGATCTTCGAACTGGCCCTGACCAATCGCAACGAGGACCTGCTGCGCCGCGAGGCCGACATCGCCGTGCGGATGGTTCGTCCGACCCAGGACGCCCTGGTCGCCCGCCGGGTGGGCGTCATCACGCTGGGAATGCACGCCCACAAGCGCGTGCTGGACGCCTGGGGCCGCCCCGCCACGCTGGACGAGGCCCGCCGCCTGCCGCTGATCGGCTACGAGACCGACACGGCGGGCGTCCGGACGGTCCGCGCCATGGGCCTGGGCTTGAAGCCCGAGGACTTCGCGTTCCGTTCGGACAACGACCTGGCCCAGCTGGCGGCGATCCGGGCGGGCCTGGGGCTGGGGATCTGTCAGGTGGGCCTGGCCCTGCGCGACCCCATGCTGGAGCGCGTCCTCGCCGACAGCTTCGCCTACGATCTGGAGACCTTCGTCGTCGCCCACGAGGACCTGAAGGACGTCCGCCGCGTGCGCCTGGTCTTCAACGCCCTGGTCGAGGGTCTGACCGCCTATGCGCGATCGACGAATACAGTTTGAACTAAACACAACTTCCCTTAGAGTGAGCTTGAGCAGAATCGCCGCCCGGAAGAGGCGGCGTCCAGGCCAGGCCCCCACGAACGGACGGCTTACGGCCGTCGGCGGCGTTCGCGGGCGCCGCTCCGAGCCCGGTGGTGTGTCATGGCGGTCGCGAGTTTCGACGCCTCGAGTCTTTCCAAGCTGACGGCGCAGCAGATCGCGACGCTGAGCGGCCCGGCCCTGGCCGCGGCGCCGCCGTCCGAGTTCGCCAAGCTGACCGCTCAGCAGATCCAGGCGATCTCGGTCACGGCGATCGGCGGTCTCAGCGCCGCGCAGTTCGCGGCCTTCACCCCCGCCCAGGTCAAGGCGCTGACCCCGGCCCAGTTGCCGCGACTGGCCTCGACCGTGGCCTTCAGCGCCAACCAGCTGCTGGTGCTGAACCAGGCCCAGATGCAGGCGCTGTCGGCGACCCAGATCGGCGGCCTGAACGGCGACCAGCTGAACGGCCTGCGCTCGACCCAGCTGGCGGCCCTCTCGGCGACGGCGGTGTCGTCGCTGTCCGAAACCCAGGTGCGCGAGCTGTCGACCCAGCAGATCCGCGCGCTGACCGCCACGCAACTGCGCGGCCTGACCGCCAGCGACATGGGCGAGTTCGAGCCCGCGCAGATCCAGGCCTTCACCGCCGCCCAGGTCGGCGCCTTGTCGGCGACTCAGATCGGCCAGCTGACGCCGACCCAGTTCCAGAGCCTCAGCCCCACCCAGTTCGCCGGGCTCTCGCCGGAAGCGCTGAAAGGGCTGTCGGCCACGGACATGGCCCTGACCACCCCCGATCAGTGGAAGGCGGCGACCGTGGCGCAGCTGTCCAGCCTGTCGGGCGAACAGGTGCTGGCCTTGAGCGGCTCGCGGCTGGAAGCGCTGAACGCGACGCAGGTCCGAGGGCTGTCGGTCACGGCCATCGGTCAGGGCGGCGCGACGCTGCTGGCGGCCTTCAGCGCCGCCCAGCTGGGCGCCCTGGCCGGCAACCAGACCGCGACCCTTTCGGCGACGGCCGTCGCCCACCTGACCACCACCCAGATCGCGGCCCTGAACCCGCAGGCGCTGGGCGGCCTGTCGGCGACCAGCTTCTCGCGCCTGAACACGACCCAGGTGGGCGCGCTGGGCGCCGCACAGATCGCCGGCCTGCGCCCCGACCAGTTGGCCGGCCTGAATGGCGACGACTTCAACGAGTTCACGCGCGCCCAGCTGCAGGCCTTCACCGTCAGCCAGATCCGCGCCCTGCCGCCCGAGCGGCTGGCGGCGCTGTCGGACGCGTCGTTCGCCGCCTTCAGGCCCGAGCAGCTGAAGGTGATGACGCCCTTGCAGATCAAGGCGCTGTCGACCTCGGACATCGCGGCCCTGACCACCACCCAGGCCCAGGCCCTGGGCGCGGCCCAGGTCGGGGCGCTGAGCAGCCGTCAGCTCGCCGCCCTGCGCGGCGTGGCCGAGCTGTCGTCCCTGCAGTGGTCGAGCGTGACATCCACCCAGATCAAGGGGCTTTCGGCCACGGAGGTCGCGACACTGAGCGACGCCGAGATCGGCGCCCTGTCGGCCGCCCAGGTGTCGGGGCTGACGCCCGAGGCGCTGTCGGCGCTGAACGACAGCCAGGTGGCCCGCCTTGGCGCGGCGCAGATCAAGGGCCTGACCGCCACCCAGCTGAAGGGTCTGAACGACGCCGATGTCGCGCGGTTTTCCGCGACCCAACTGGCGGCGATGGACGGCGTCCAGCTGGGCGCGATGATCTCGCATCTGTCGACGACCACCATCGGCGGCCTGACCGCGCAGCAGGTGTCCAAGATCCCGGCGGCGGCGCTGCGCGACCTCGACGGAACAAGGACCGCGGCCCTGGGCGCGACCCAGATCCGGGGCCTGACCAGCGACCAGCTGATCAATCTGTCCAGCACGATGGCCCAGGCCTTGAACGCCACCCAGGTGGCGGCGCTGTCGCCGACCCAGCTGGCCCAGCTGTCGACGGGCATCCTGGCCCTCCTGCCGCCGGACGCCCTGTCGCGCCTCGACGCCGGCCAGATCCGGGGCCTGACCGTCACCCAGGTGCGCGGCCTGTCGACGACGGTGTTCGACAGTCTCTCGACCACCCAGGTCAGCGCCCTGACCCCGACCCAGGTCGGCGCCCTGTCACCCGACCTGATCGGCGCGTTCTCGGCGACGCAATGGTCCCTGTGGGGCGTCACCCAGATCCAGGGCCTCAGCACAACGCAGCTGGGCGCGCTGGATCCGACGCACCTGGCGGGCCTGTCCGACACCCAATGGAGCGCCCTGCGCGCGACCCAGATCGCCGGCCTGTCGGCCAACGCCGTCGCCGCCTTGAGCGCCGATCGCCTGAAGCTGCTGGCCGGCACGCAGATCGCGGCGCTGTCTCCAACCGCCCTGTCGGCCCTGAGCGCGGTCCAGACCGCCGCCCTGACCACCACCCAGGTGGCGGCGATCACCGCCACCCAGCTGCGCGGTCTGTCGCCCGAGGACATCGCCGAGTTCACCCCTAGCCAGGTCGCGGCGCTGGCCCCGACCCAGCTGGCCGGACTGCCCGCCACCGAGGTCGCGGCGCTGGGCGCGGGCCAACTGGCGGCCCTGACCACCAGCCAGATCAAGGCGATGGTCCCCTCGCAGATCGCCGCCCTGCGTCCCAGCCAGGTTCCGGCCCTGTCGACCACCCAGCTGGCGGTCCTGACCCCCACCCAGCTTGGCGCGGCGGCCAGCGACATCCTGCCGGCGCTGTCGACCACCCAGGTCTCCGCCCTCAGCTCGGCCCAGCTGTCGGGCCTGTCGTCCACCCAGGCCGGGGCGTTGAGCGGGTCCCAGCTGGCGGCGCTGGCGACCACCCAGGTCGGCGGCCTGACCGGCGGCTTCCTGTCGGCCCTGAGCGCGACGGCCTTCTCGGCCCTGACCCCGGAGCAGGTGGCGCGGCTGTCGACCACCCAGTTGCAGGCCCTGTCGACCACCCAGATATCGGGCCTCTCGGCCGCCGACTTCGGCGAGTTCAGCGCGACCCAGGTCTCGGGCCTGACGCCGAGCCAGCTGGCCGCCCTGGCGCCGACCAACCTGGCCAGCCTGTCGACCACCCAGCTGGCGGGCCTGACCGCCACGCAGTTCTCGGGCCTGACGCCGACCCAGCTGGCGGCCCTACCCGACACGGTCGTGCGCGGCCGGCTCTCGCAGCTGGCCGCCACCCAGACCGGAGGCCTGTCGGCCGCCCTGATCGGCGGCCTCACCGCCACAGAGCTGGCCGGCCTGAGCGGCGCCCAGCTGGGGTCCCTGTCGACGACGGCCTTCGCGGCCCTGGGCGCCAGTCGCCTTGCCGCGCTCAGCCCGACCCAGCTGTCCGGCCTGTCGACCAGCGAAATGGCCAGCCTGAGCGCCGCGACCTTCGGCGCGTTCTCCGCCAGCCAAGTGGCCGCCCTGTCGGCGCAGCAGATCGGCGCCCTGCCCGGCGAGGTGCTGTCGGGCCTCAACGCCAGCCAGTTCGCGGCCTTGACCACCACCCAGATCCGGGGCCTGACCACCAGCCAGATCGAGCGGTTCACCACGACCGACATCGCCGAGATCACCGCCACCCAGATCGGCGCCCTTGGGGCCGCGCAGATGGAGGGCTTCTCGCCCGCCGACATCTCGGCCTTCACCGCCACCCAGGTGGCGGCCCTGACCTCGGCCCAGATCTCGGCCCTGACGCCGGTGCAGGTGCGAGGCCTGTCGGCGGCCGACATCGGCGAGTTGTCCAAGGCCCAGGTGGCCGCCCTGACCGCGTCTCAGGTCGGCGCCCTGTCGAACACGGCGTTGAGCGCGCTCAGCGACGACCAGTTCGCCAGCCTCTCGGCCACCCAGGTGCGCGGATTCTCGGCCGGCCAGCTGGACGCCTTCGCCAGCGATGGGCTGTCGCGGATGTCGGGCTTCCAGCTGGGGGCGCTGACCACGACCCAGATCGGCCAGTTGCCGACCTCGGCGATCCAGACCCTGACCACCGCCCAGATGGGCCAGATCATGCCCAGCCAGATCCCGGGCTTCACCGGCGCCCAGATCGCGGCCTTCTCGCCGGGGCAGCTGTCGACCCTGTCGCGGGCCCAGGTCAACAAGCTGACGGTCGCTCAGCTGGACGCCATGAGCCCCGCCCAGTTGCAGGCGATCGGCCTCTGATAACGTTCTCATAACAAGCGTCACAAGGGCGTCGCACGACTGTCGTCCAGCCGTCTTGAGCCGATCCTATTGCCCTCCCAGAAGCCGCATTGGCCGAGGGGATAAGGCAAGATGCAATCGACCAAGATTTCCAACCTTCAGTCGCGCCTGTGGTGCGGCGCGGCCCTGGCGGCCCTGCTGGTCGCCGGCGGCGCCCAGGCCGCCACGGCCCCCGCCGCTCCGGCGGCCGCCGATGCGGCGACGCCGGCCGACACCGACTCGACCAATGTCGAGCAGATCGTCATCACCGGCCAGCGCGAGACGCGCTCGGCCGTGGCGATGCAGAGCGAGCAGATCCAGCGCGTCCTGCCGGGCGCCAGCCCGCTGAAGGCCATCCAGTTCCTGCCCGGCGTCATCTATCGGACCGCCGATCCGTGGGGCAACAACGAGCAGAACCTGTCGCTGTTCGTCCACGGCTTCTCGACCCAGCAGCTGGGCTTCACGATGGACGGCGTGCCGCTGGGCGACCAGGCCTACGGCAACTACAACGGCCTGTCGGTCTCGCGCGCGGTGACGTCCGAGAACGTCAGCCGCGTGACCCTGTCGTCGGGGGCCGGCTCGCTGGGCGTGGCCTCGACCAGCAACCTGGGCGGCGCGATCGAAACCTACAGCCGCGACCCGTCGGCCCAGCGCGGCCTGAACCTGCGCCAGACCCTGGGCAGCTATGAAGCCACCCGCACCTTCGTCCGCGCCGACAGCGGCGATCTGGGCAATGGCTGGAAGGGCTTCATCTCCTACGTCTACCAGGACGCCAAGGCCTGGGACTTCGACGGCCATCAGCGCGGCCACCAGGTGAACCTGAAGATCGTCCACGACGACGACCACGGCCAACTGACCTTCTACGCCGACTGGCAGATGAAGGTGGAGCCCAACGAAGACGCGACCGCCTTCGGCAACCAGCAGACCGCCGCGGCCCAGGGCTTCACGCCCTATTCGCGCCCCTTCATCTATCCGAACCTGGCCGGCTGCACGGCCAACCTGACGGGCGGCCCGGGCACGCCGCCCCCGGCCCAGGGCAACAACTTCTCGAACTGCTTCAGCGCCGCCCAGCGCGAGGACATCCTGTCCTACGTCAAGTACGCCTGGAAGCCGGTCCCGAACTTCACTTGGACCAACCAGGCCTACTACCACTACAATTTCGGCCGCGGCATCGTGTCGGGCCCGGTCAACACGGCCGGCCTGCCGGGGCTGTTCGCCACCTACTATCCGAACCTGGTCGTCGGCTCGACCACCAGCGCGGCCACGCTGCAGAACATCGTCAACCTGATGGGCGGCAGCGGCTACGCGGTGCGCACCACCGAATATCGCATCAACCGCCCCGGCCTGATCTCGACGGCCGAGTGGACGCTGGGCGATCACCAGATCAAGGGCGGCGTCTGGCTCGAGCACAACGAGCCGGCCCAGCACCGCGTCTGGTATCCGATGACGGCCGAGAACAACGACCTGTCGCCCTATGACGTGCCGCGCGGCAAGAAGGCCTTCACGCAGTACTACGCGACCTTCTTCACCAACGACGTCCAGCTGCACCTGCAGGACCAGTGGCGGATCGCGCCGAACCTGCTTCTGCAGGCCGGCTTCAAGTCCAGCCTGCAGAACGCCACCGGCAAGTTCCCGATCAACCAGCAGAACCTGCCGACCGTGGCCGTGCCGGTCCACTATCCGTCGGGCACGATCAAGTCGGACAAGTGGTTCCTGCCGCAGGTCGGCGTTCTGTGGGACGTGACCCCGAACGAGCAGATCTTCGTCAACGTCCAGCAGAACATGCGCCAGATCATCCCCTACGGCGCGGGCAGCGGCTTCTACGGCTTCTCGCCGTGGAGCCTGGGCACCCAGGCGGCCTTCGACCTCTTCAAGTCGACGGTGAAGCCGGAAACCTCGTGGACCTACGAAGCCGGCCTGCGCACCCGCCACGACGTGAACTGGGGCGTGATCACCGGCTTCGACGGCCAGATCAACGCTTATGACGTCAAGTTCAGCAACCGCCTGCTGAACATCGCGCCCTACAACTTCATCAACCCGGCGCCGGCCATCCTGGCCAATGTCGGCGGCGTCACGACCAAGGGCGTGGACGTGGCCGGCACGCTGAAGTTCGGCGAGCACTTCCAGCTCTACAACGCCGTGTCGTACAACTCGTCGAAGTACGATCAGGACTATCAGAGCGGCACAACCCTGGTGAACGGCGTCTCGACCCCGGTCACCGTGGCCACCGGCGGCAAGTACGTGCCCCTGACGCCGAAGTGGATGAACAAGACCATCGCCCGCTTCAACTTCGGCAAGTTCGACGCCCAGATCAGCGGCGACTATGTCGGCCGCCGCTACGTCACCTATCTGAACGACCTGTCGGTGAAGGGCCTGATGCTGGTGGACCTGCAGGCCGGCTACACCTTCGACATGCCGGCCGACAGCCTGGTCAAGGGCCTGCGCGTCACCGCCAATGTCACCAACCTGTTCGACAAGAAGGGCGTCTCGAGCGCCGGCGTCACCAGCAACTCGGGCGGCTACGCGGCCTTCCCGCAACCGCCGCGCCAGGGCTTCGTCACGCTGTCGGCGGACTTCTAGAACCGGGGAGAGCGGAAGCCTCGCCCTTCGACAAGCCGAGGGTGAGGTTTCCGACCCGGGCCTGTCGAACGACAAGGACAGCGCAAGAAAAAGGCCCGGCGGTTTCCCGTCGGGCCTTTCGTCTTTTCGGCGTCGCCGCGGAGCGCTTAGTCCTTGGCGCGTTCCACGTAGGAGCCGTCTTCCGTCAGGATCACCACCCGGGTGCCCGAGGTGATGTACGGCGGCACGGTCGTCTTGACGCCGTTGCTCAGCACGGCCGGCTTGTACGACGAGCTGGCGGTCTGGCCCTTCACCGACGGTTCGGTGTCGACGATCTCGAGGATCACGGTGCGCGGCAGGTCGATGGCGATCGGCACGTCGTTGTGGGTCGACAGGATGACGGTCATGCCTTCCTGCAGATACGGCGCGGCGTCGCCGATCACGTCCTCGGTGGCGACCAGCTGGTCGTAGGTTTCCGGGTTCATGAAGTGGAAGCCTTCGCCGTCCTGGTACAGGAAGGTGTGGTCGCGGTCGTCGACGAAGGCGCGCTCGACCTGCTCGGTCGTGCGGTAGCGTTCCGAAACCTTCACGCCATCCGAGATGCGGCGCATGTTCAGCTGGGTCACCGGGGTGCCCTTGCCGGGGTGGATGTTCTCGGCGCTCAGAACGACATAGAGCTTGCCGTCCAGATCGACGACGGAGCCTTTGCGGAGCGAGCTGGCTGCGACCTTCACGTAGTTACCGTCCTTGGGTGGAAAGCGCGCGCGAGGCCGCGGGCGCGTTCGTGCTATTGATCCGTGAGCGCCCTCGTATAGCGAACGGGCCGAAATCTCCAGTCTCTTCGGTTGTTAGCCTTGTCCGATACCTCCCCGACCTGGTGGCGCCCCGGCGTCCACGCCGACCGTCGCCCGTTTCTTCTGGCGCGTAACCGGATCACGCGGGCCTTCCGCGCCTGGTTCGAGGCGCGGGGCTTCGAGGAGATCGAGGCGGCCGCCCTGCAGGTCTCGCCCGGCAACGAAGCGCACCTGCACGCCTTCGCCACCCAGGCCCTGACCACCTCGGGCGAGGCCTCGCCGCTCTATCTGCACACCTCGCCGGAATTCGCCTGCAAGAAGCTGCTGGCCGCCGGCGAGACGAAGATCTTCAGCCTCGGCAAGGTGTGGCGCAACCGCGAGCGCGGGCCGCTGCATCATCCCGAGTTCACGATGCTGGAGTGGTACCGGGCCGGCGAGTCCTATCAGAGCCTGATGGACGATTGCGCCGACCTGCTGGCCCTGGCGGCCGAGACGGCGGGCGGGCGGCGCTTCGACTTCCGGGGCATGGCCTGCGATCCGTTCGCCGAGCCCGAACGCCTGACCGTGGCCGAGGCGTTCGATCGCCACGCCGGCGTCGACCTCTTGGCCAGCGTGGCCGCCGACGGGGCCACGGATCGCGACGCCCTGGCCGCCGCCGCCCGCGCGGCCGGGATCCGCGTGGCCGAGGACGACGGCTGGGCCGACATCTTCAGCCGGATCATCGTCGAGAAGGTAGAACCCCGCCTGGGCGAGGGCCGCGCGACGGTGCTGTGCGAATATCCGATCTCGGAGGCGGCCCTGGCCCGCCCCAAGGCCGACGATCCGCGCGTGGCCGAGCGCTTCGAGCTCTATGCCTGCGGCGTCGAGCTGGCCAACGCCTTTGGCGAACTGACCGACCCGGCCGAACAGCGCCGCCGGTTCAGGATCGAGATGGACGAAAAGGCGCGGATCTACGGCGAACGATACCCGATCGACGAAGACTTCCTGGCCGCCCTGGCGCACATGCCGGAAGCCTCGGGCGCGGCCCTGGGCTTCGACCGCCTGGCGCTGCTGGCCGCCGGCGCGCGGCGGATCGAGGACGTGCTCTGGACGCCCGTGGCCGGCTGACGCGCCGACGAAAAAATTTCGCGCACCCCTCTTGAGACCCGGTGAGCGCCGCCCAAATCCAGAAAGCGGGCCGGGCCCCTCTGGCGTTTTCGACACCCCTCGTCGAACGTGATGTCGGACCGCATCGGGTGCGCTCGATGCCGGGTCCTGGCGGATGTCCCCTCCCCGCCTTCCCCGCCCCGCCGTCGAGCGCGCCCCTCTGATGGAGGAGCGCACGCCTTGACCCTGTTGAACGCCCGACAACTGCGCGCCGAGATCGCTCGGCTGACGCGCGCGCTGTACGAGGAAGCGCGCAAACCCGAGCCCGACCGGAGCCTGGTTCGCCTTTGGGACCTGCGCCGCGAACGGCTCAAGGAGCAACTCTGGATCCTCGAGATGAACGCGACGGCGGCGCGCTGGCGATGAACGCCGCGCGCGAACCCAGCGACCGGGAGCGTCTGGAGGCCTTCGTCGCCGCCTGCCTTCTGATCGCGCAGATCGACGGCCAGGTGACGCCCGACGAGCGCCGACAGATGGTCGCCCAGCTGGCCACGGACGCGCCGCGTGTCGGCGTCGACGAGGCCCTCGAGGCGTTCGAGTCCCTGGAAGCGCGCTTCGCCGCGCGGCCCGAGGAGGCCTGGGTCGAGGCCGAGCTGATGATCCGGCGGCTCAAGGGGCGCCCCGAGGCGGAGTCGATCGCGGCCGCCGCCGCGGCGGTGGCGATCGACGGCGGACTGGAAGCCGACGAGCGATCGGTGGTCCTCGACCTGTGCCGGTGGCTGGGCGTCAGCCCCGCGCGCATCCTCTAGGCTCCACGCGAAGGTTGACCGCGATCAAGGCCGAGCGTCCTGTAACGGCGCTATCCGGGGCGGCGACAGGAGCGACGCATGGCCAATGGCTCGACTCACGGCGAACGGCACGCCGTCTCAAGGATCGGCTGGCTCCGCGCGGCCGTGCTGGGCGCCAACGACGGCATTGTCTCGACGGCCTCGCTCATCGTCGGGGTGGCGGCGGCCCAGTCCGGGCGCGAGCCGGTCCTGTTGGCCGCGACGGCGGGGCTGGTGGCCGGCGCCATGTCGATGGCCGCCGGCGAATACGTCTCCGTGGCGTCCCAGGCCGACAGCGAAGCGGCGGACCTCGCGCGCGAACGTTTGGAACTGGAGACCCAGCCCGAGGCGGAGCTGGACGAGATGACGGCCATCTATGTCGCGCGCGGCCTGACGCCGGAGCTCGCGCGGCAGGTGGCCATCCAGTTGAACGCGGGCGACGCCCTGGCGGCCCATGCGCGCGACGAGTTGGGTCTTTCCGAGCACCTCAGCGCCCGCCCCGTCCAGGCGGCCCTCACCTCGGCCGCCACCTTCGCGGTGGGCGCGTCCATGCCGCTGGCGGTCTCGATGCTGGCGCCCCAGGCGGCGATCATGCCGGCCGTCTCGATCGCCACCCTGGTCTTTCTCGCCGTGCTGGGCGCCCTGGGAGCGTGGGCGGGCGGCGCCAAGCCGTTGAAGCCCATGCTGCGGGTGATGTTCTGGGGCGCGCTCGCCTTGGCCGCGACGGCCCTGATCGGCAAGCTCTTCGGAGCCGTCGTCTAAAGCCAAGGGGCTCCAGGCGCTGAAATTTGCGTCCCGGCCGGAAATCCCGCATATCCCGCCGCCTCATGACCTCCAAGACCCTCCGTGACGCACGGTCCCTGGCCCAGGCCGGACTCGTGCCGCCCGAGCGCCTGCCGGCGCTGGAGACGGTGGCCGCCCGCTACGCGGTGGCGATCACGCCGGCGATGGCGACGCTGATCGACGGCGCGGACGACGACGATCCGATCGCCCGCCAGTTCATCCCCGCGTCCGAGGAGCTGGTCGTCAGTCCCGGCGAGGACGGCGACCCGATCGGCGACAATATCCACAGCCCTGTGGATGGAATCGTCCATCGCTACCCCGATCGGGTGCTGCTCAAGCCGACCCACACCTGCGCGGTCTATTGCCGGTTCTGCTTCCGGCGCGAGATGGTCGGGCCCGAGGGCCTGGCCAACCTGACCCCCGCCCAGCTGGACGCCGCCTTCGCCTATATCGCCGGCCGACCGGAGATCTGGGAGGTCATCGTCACCGGCGGCGATCCGTTCGTGCTGTCGCCCCGCCGCCTAGCCGAACTGATGGACCGGCTGGAGGCGATCGACCACGTCAAGATCGTCCGCTTCCATACCCGCGTCCCCGCCGTGGATCCCGACGCGGTGACCGAGGCGCTGGTCGCCGCGCTCAAGCGCTCGACCAAGGCAGTCTATGTCGCCCTGCACGCCAACCACGCCCGCGAACTGACGCCGGCCGCTCGGGCCGCCTGCGCCCGGATCATCGACGCCGGGGTTCCGATGCTGAGCCAGACCGTCCTGCTGCGGGGGGTCAATGACGACCCGACGACGCTGGCCGCGCTGATGCGGGCCTTCGTCGAGACGCGCATCCGCCCCTATTACCTGCATCATGGCGACCATGCGCCCGGCACCGCCCATCTGCGCACCACCCTGGCCGAGGGCCAGGCGATCATGAAGGCCCTGCGCGGAACCCTGTCGGGCCTGGCCCAGCCGACCTATGTGCTGGATATCCCCGGCGGCCACGGCAAGGTTCCGGTCGGCCCCGACTATCTGACGGAAACCGGGGTCGAGGATCCGAACGGCGTCGTCCGCGTCTATCCGCCGCGAGCCTGACGGAGAGGCCGAGATCCAAGCCCCGCAAGGGGTTGCGGCCGCGCTTCGCGTTGCATTGCAGCAAATCCTAGACGAGAGCCCTGTTTCTCGTGCTAGAAAAGTCGACACATACCGAGGCGTGGGCGCGAAGGCCCGGCGCGATTTCAAGCGAAGGCTTGGCGTTCATGAGTGAAATCAAGACGGTCGGCGTGATCGGCGCCGGCCAGATGGGGTCGGGCATCGCGCATGTCGTCGCCCTGGGCGGCTATGACGTGCGTCTCCACGACGTGTCGCGCGAGCGCATCGAGGCGGGCATCGCCGTCATCGAGAAGAACATGGCGCGCCAGGTGGGCCGCGGAATCATCGACGACGCCGCCATGAAGGCCGCGCTGGCCCGCATCCAGCCGGCCGAGGGCCTGGAAGCCGTCGGCGCCGCCGACCTGGCGATCGAGGCGGCCACCGAGAACGAGGAGATCAAGAAGTCGATCTTCCGCAGCCTGCAGCCGCACCTGAAGGACGGCACGCTGCTGGCTTCGAACACCTCGTCGATCTCGATCACGCGCCTGGCCTCGGCCACCGACCGCCCCGAGCGCTTCATCGGCCTGCACTTCATGAACCCGGTCCCGCTGATGAAGCTGGTCGAGATCATCCGCGGCATCGCCACCGACGTCCCGACCTACGAGACGGCCGTGGCCTTCGCCAAGTCGCTGGGCAAGATCACCAGCAACGCCGAGGACTTCCCCGCCTTCATCGTCAACCGCGTGCTGGTGCCGATGATCAACGAGGCGATCTACACGCTGTACGAAGGGGTCGGCACGGTCGACGCCATCGACACGGCGATGAAGCTGGGCGCCAACCATCCGATGGGCCCGCTGGAGCTGGGCGACTTTATCGGTCTCGACACCGTGCTAAGCATCATGAACGTGCTGCACGAGGGTCTGGCCGACAGCAAGTACCGCCCCTGCCCGCTGCTGGTGAAGTATGTCGAGGCCGGCTGGCTGGGCAAGAAGACCGGCCGCGGCTTCTACGACTATCGCGGCGAGACGCCGGTCCCGACGCGGTAGGGCTACCAGACGGTGGGGACTCCGTAGGCCGCCACGAGAGGGTCGCGGGTCACCACCGTCGCGTTCTCGACCAATCCCTGGGCCGCGATCAGCCGATCGAAAGGATCCCCGTGTTGGCGCGGCAAGCGTCCCGCCGTGACCGCGTGACGCGCGCCTATCGGCATCCATTCGAACCCCAGCGACAGGGCGGCGTCTTCGAGATCGGCGGGCAGGCGCGCGATCTCGGCGCTACGGGCGCGCTTGAATTCGATTTCATAGGCGCAGGCGGCGCTGACGCTCACGGCGTTGGCGCGGTCCTCCAGCAGCCCAACGACGCGCGCGGGCAGCCGGAACGACGCGGCCAGCACCCAGACCAGGGCATGGGTATCAAGCAGCAGCTTCATCGTCGCCCGGAAACAGCGGACCATCGACACCGGCCAAGGTGTCCGCGTCCGGCCCAATGAACAGGTCTTCGGGCAGGTCTAGTCCCAGATGATCCCAGACGCCCAAGACACGCTTGGTCTTCGTGGCGGCGTTGACCGGCTTGGCGATGGCCACGACCACGCCATCACGCGTCAACCGAACCTCCTCGCCACCCTCCAGATGGGCTAGGAGACGATCGCGCGCATCAGGGGCGTTCACGTCGAGTTCGATCATGCCCCCAGCATAGCACGGAACATAAGAAGAACAACCTTGGCGTTAGCCCCTACCCCGCTCCCAGCGCCACGGCCACGTGGTAGGTGACGAACGAGGCGATGTAGGCCAGCGTCAGCATGTAGGCGAACATCACCGACGGCCACAGCCAGCCGTTGGTCTCGCGCTTGACCACGCCCAGGGTCGCCGCGCACTGCGGGGCGAAGACGTACCAGGCCAGGAACGACAGGGCCGTGGCCAGCGACCACTGGTGTTGCAACAAGGTGCTGAGCGCGGCGTGGGAGTCGGCGTCGCCGCCCACCGCGTAGACCGTGCCCAGGGTCGCCACCGCCACCTCGCGCGCCGCGAAGCCCGGCACCAGGGCCACCGTCATCTGCCAGTTGAAGCCGATGGGCCGCATCAGCGGCTCGACCAGATGGCCGATACGGCCGGCGATGCTGTAGTCGATGGCCGGTCCCGTCGCGCCGGGCGGCGGATAGGGGAAGGTCGACAGCACCCAGACCAGCACCATCAGCGGCAGGATGATCCGACCGGCGCGCTCCAGGAAGATCCGGGCGCGGGTCCAGAGGTTCATCAGCAGATTGCGCGGCTCGGGCCAGCGATAGGTCGGCAGCTCCATCATGAAGGGCTCGACCGCCCCGCGCCAGAAGACCCGCCGGATCACGAACGAGACCAGCAGGGCGCTGACGATGCCGGCGGCGTAGAGGCCGAACATCACCAGGCCTTGCAGCGACAGGACGCCATAGACCGTGCGCGGCGGGATGAAGGCGCTGATGATCAGGCCATAGACCGGGATCCGCGCCGAGCAGGTCATCAGCGGCGCGACCAGGATGGTGGTCAGCCGGTCGTGGCGGTTGTCGATCACCCGCGTCGACATGATGCCGGGAATGGCGCAGGCGAAGCTGGACAGCAGCGGGATGAACGCCCGGCCGTGCAGGCCCGCCCCGCCCATGATCTTGTCCATCAGGAAGGCCGCGCGGGCCATGTAGCCGCTGTCCTCCAGCATCAGGATGAAGAAGAACAGGATCAGGATCTGCGGCAGGAACACGAGCACGCTGCCGACCCCGGCGATCAGGCCGTCCGAGACGAAGCTGGCCAGAAGCCCCGGAGGCAGGTGGGCGGCGGTCCAGGCCCCGAAGGCGCCGAACATGTGGTCCATGGCGTCGGCCGGGATCTTGGCCCAGGTGAACACCGCCTGGAACATGACGAACAGCAGGGTCAGCAGGATGGCCAGGCCCGCGACCGGGTGCAGCAGAACCCCGTCGACCTTGCCGGTCATGGTGTCGGGCCGCTCGGGCGGCTTCACGCAGGCCTTGAAGATGCGCTGGGCCTCGGCGTGGGCCGCGCGGATCTCGGCCGCGCTGGGCTCGCGCCAGACGCTGTCGACGGCGTCGCCGCGCGGGGCGACCAGGCGCTCGACCTGTTCCAGAAGCTCGGGCAGGCCGCGCTTGCGGGTCGCCACGGTGGTGACGATCGGCGCGCCGATCTCGCGGGACAGCCGCTCCAAATCGATGCGCAGGCCCTGGCGCTGGGCGATGTCGTACATGTTGAGGGCCAGGACGAACGGCCGCCCCACCCGCTTCAGCTCCAGCACCAGGCGCAGGACCAGCCGCAGGTTGGTGGCGTCGGCGACGCAGATCAGGGCCTCGGGCGCGGCCTCGCCAGCCAGCCGGCCCAGCACCGCGTCGCGGGTGACGACCTCGTCGGGGCTGCGGGCGCGCAGAGAATAGGTGCCCGGCAGGTCGAGCACGCGCATCTGGCGGCCGGCGGGCGTGGTCAGCACGCCTTCCTTCCGCTCGACCGTGACGCCGGCATAGTTGGCCACCTTCTGGCGGCTGCCGGTCAGGGCGTTGAAAAGGGCGGTCTTGCCGGAGTTGGGATTACCGACCAGGGCGATGCGGGCCGGCGCGGCGTCCGACGCCTTGGGATCGGAGGAAGCAAGGCCAGGATCCTGACGAACAGGCGTGTCGAGAGCCAAGATCTTAGCGTCCGTCGAACTTCACGGCGACCGCGCCGGCTTCGCGGCGGCGCAGCGCCACGCGGGTGTCGTCGACGCGCACGGCGATCGGGTCGCGGCCGAACAGGCCCTCGTGCAGCACCTCGATCCGCGCGCCCTCGACGAAGCCCATCTCCAGCAGGCGGCGCTCCAGTTCCTGGGCGTCGATCGCCTCGGCCGCGCCCGACACGCCGGTAACCTTCACGATCACCCCGCGATCGCCGCGCCGGGCCAGGCCCAACGAGCGCGGGACCTCCGCGCGGCTCTCGGCCGAGTTGAAATCAGGGGACAAAGCGAACGCTTCGGACATAATGGCTCCGATCGGATTGCGAACGATTATCAGTCGAAGCCGCCAATGTCGATTCAGGGATCCTACTGAAGTACGATATGTTTGAATCCATTCAGGGTCTTGAGACGGAATGGCGCAGGCGCGTTAATCTATTCGACTCCCGCCGCGCGGACCGGTCTGATTGTCCGTATCGATTCGTGTAGGCGAAACATGCGTAAACTGACGTTCGCGCTCTGGACGGGCGGGTATCTCAGCCTGGCCTTGATCGTCGCGCTCCTCCTCTGGAGGACGGGGGCGACGCCGGCTGTCGGTCTTTCGGCGTTCATCGGCGCGCTGGGGCTCTGCTTCGCCTTTCACGGCCTGATCTCTCAGACCTTCATGGGCGGCGGCCTGCGCCTGGAGATCGAGACCGTGCGCGAGGCCCACGCCATCCTGCTGGACCAGATCGAGAAGGTCGACGCGCGCGTCACCGACCTGGTGGAGTCGGTCGCCCAGGACGCCCAGCGTCGCTCCGAGGCCCTGTCGACCGAGGTCCACCAGCTGGAAGACCTGATCCAGCAGATGAACGACCGGCTGGAGCATCAGCTGAGCCATCAGGTGGCCGCCGCGTCGGCCCGCCACACCAGCCTGGGCCGCGAGCGCGCGCCGCACGCCAGCCACATGCTGCAGGTGGTGCAGGACGCCCTGGCCGAGAACCGCGTCGATCTCTACCTGCAGCCGATCGTCAGCCTGCCCCAGCGCCGCACGGTCTTCTACGAGAGCTTCTCGCGGCTGCGCGACGAGGCCGGCCGCGTCATGATGCCCGCCGAATATCTGGCCGTGGCCGAGCCGGAAGGCCTGATGACGGCCATCGACAACCTCCTGCTGTTCCGCTGCGTGCAGATCGTGCGGCGGCTGGCCAAGCAGGACCGCAAGGTCGGGATCTTCTGCAACATCTCGCTGGCCAGCCTGGGCGACGAGACGTTCTTCCCGCAGTTCCTGGAGTTCATGCAGGGCAACAAGGACCTGGCCGGGGCGGTGATCTTCGAGCTGGGCCAGGCGGCGTTCGAGCGCCGGGGTCCCGTCGAGGCCCGCCACATGGCCCGCCTGGCCGGCCTGGGCTTCAGCTTCAGCCTGGACAAGGTCAACGACCTGGATCTCGACTTCCAGGACCTGGCCCGCGCCGACGTGAAATACCTGAAGGTCGGCGCCCAGATGATGCTGGACCAGCTGGAAGAGCAGGACGGCAAGCTGGTCATCACCTCGCTGCCCGACCTGAACGCCAGCGACTTCGCCGCCCTGACCCGTCGCTACGGCATCGAGGTCATCGTCGAGAAGGTCGAGGCCGAGAAGCAGATCGCCGAGATCCTGGATCTCGATATCGGCTACGGCCAGGGCCACCTGTTCGGCGAGCCGCGCGCCATCCGCGACGCCGTCCTGGCCGAGGCCGAGCCGCCGCAGGACTTCATTCGCGGCGCGCTGCGTCGCCGGGCCGTGGGCTGGTAAGGCCCACGGACAAGCAAGCAAGAGGGCCGTCGCGGCGATCGCGGCGGCCCTCTCGTTTTTGGGGGTCACGCCTCCTCATCCGTCATCCCGCGCTTCATGCGCGGGACCCATATGTCCGCTGCTGGTGAAGTGCGATCTTACGCCCTCACGTAGAAGCTGAACCATGGGTCCCGCGCATGAAGCGCGGGATGACGGGAAAGTGGAGGCGGCGGTGGCGCGGCTTCTACCAACGCAGCCTGCTGACCGTTTCCGGCGTCGGACCGCAAGCATCGGAATGACCCGGCCCGAAGCCTGGCGCATCGTCTCCTACGAAAGGAGATCAATCCTCATGACCGCTCCGACCTACCCGAACGACGACGCCCGCTGGGCCGCCCTGCGGGCCAAGGACCGCGCCGCCGAGGGCGCTTTCTATATCGGCGTGCGCACCACGGGCGTCTATTGCGTCGCCAGCTGCGGCGGCCGTCCGCTGCGCAAGAACGTCGACTTCCACGCCACCCGCGAGGCCGCCCGCGCCGCCGGCCTGCGCGCCTGCCTGCGCTGCCAGCCCGATGTCGACCGCGAGACCCTGCGCTGGGCGGTGACCAGCACCAGCCTGGGCCTGGCCCTCGTCGCCCGCTCGGAGGCCGGCCTGCGCCTGGTGATCCTGGGCGACGACGTCGAGGCGCTGCGGGCCGACCTGGAAGCGCGTTTCAAGCGCGCCCGCATCGTCCCGGACGCGGAAGGCCTGACCGCCGAGCTCGAGGCCGTCGCCGACCTGATCGACCATCCCGACCGCCGCCTCACCCTGCCGATCGACACCCGGGGGACCGAATTGCAGCAGGCCGTCTGGGCCGCCCTGCGCCAGATCCCAGCCGGCCGGACGGCCTCCTACGCCGACATCGCCAAGGCCGTCGGCCGTCCCGGCGCCTTCCGAGCGGTGGCCCAGGCCTGCGGCGCCAATCCGCTGGCGGTGATCACGCCGTGCCACCGTGTCGTCCGCGCCGATGGGAGCCTCTCCGGCTATCGCTGGGGCGTCGAGCGCAAGCGAGCCCTCCTGGCGCGGGAAGCGGCGTGAGCCTCGCCCAAGCCAGATTGGACTGGACCCGCATCGCCACCGAGCTGGACGATCGCGGCTGGGCCCTGACCGGCCCGCTGCTGAAGCCCGAGACCTGCGCCGCCATCGCGGACCTCTATCCGCGCGACGAGGGCTTTCGGAGCCGGGTGGTCATGGCCCGCCACGGCTTCGGGCGCGGCGAGTACAAGTATTTCAGCTATCCCCTGCCGGAGGTCGTCCAGCGGCTGCGGCAGGGGCTGTACGGGCCGCTGTCGGCGATCGCCAACCGCTGGGCCGAACAGCTGGGCGAGACGCGCCGCTTCCCCGAGAGCCTGGACGCGATGCTAACCCGCTGCCGCGACGCCGGGCAGGCGCGGCCCACGCCCCTGCTGCTGACCTACGGCCCGGGCGACTACAACTGCCTGCACCAGGACCTCTATGGCGAGCATGTCTTTCCGCTGCAGGCGGCGTTCCTGCTGGACGAGCCGGGCCGCGACTTCGACGGCGGCGAGTTCGTGATCGTCGAGCAGCGGCCAAGGCAGCAGTCGGCGCCGGCGGTCGTCCCACTGAGACAGGGCGAAGGCGTGATCTTCGCGGTGCGCGAGCGCCCGGCGCCCGGCGCGCGCGGCGTCCATCGCCGGGTGCTGCGTCACGGGGTCAGCGCGGTGCGCGGCGGACGACGCAGGACGCTGGGCGTGATCTTTCACGACGCGACGTAGTCTTCCTCCCCCGCAGCGCGGGGGAGGTGGCCCGGAGGGCCGGAGGGGGCGAGCTGGACCCCTACCGCATTGGCCCCCTCAGCCGCTCCGCGGCAGCTCCCCCGCATAGCGGGGGAGCAAACTCACCCCAGCGGCGACACGCCGAACAGCAGGCGATGCAGGAAGAACACGAACACCAGATAAAGTCCCGTCCCCGCCGCCAGCGCGATCAGGTCCGCGATCGGTTTCGTCGCCACCGGCGCGGGCTCCTTGCGGTTCACGGCCGCGAACAGGTCGATCACGGCCCAGACCAGGAACGATCCGAAGAGCAGGGTCGAGGCCTGGTCGCCATTGGCCAGCAGGTGGCCGGTCGACCAGAGGATCACGCCCAGCAGCATCGGATGGCGCACCGTCGCCTTGATCCGGCCGACCGGTCCGTTCGCGCCGGCCAGCAGCACGAAGGCGATCCAGACCAGGGCCATGGTCGCGTGACGCCCCCAGGCGGGCGGATCGTAAAGTCGCGGCGCGGCCGGGCGGAACTGGATCCAGCCGACAATGATCAGGACGAAGCCCAGCCCCGAGGCTAGCGAATAGAGCCCCTTCCACCGCTTCGGATTGGCGGCGGCCTGGGCGTCGCGGAACGGCCCGGCCAGGATCCGCGCCGAGTGGACGCCCAGGAACACGACCAGCCCCAGGATCAGAATCGTCATCAGCCCCTCCCCCTCTTCACGCGGAGAATAATCACGGAACAACGATCTCCGAAAGCCGGCGCGCGGCGGCCTGACTGGCGCCGGGACGGCCAGACGCCTAGAACCCTTTCCGATCTGAGTTGATCTGGAGGGCGCCTGTTGACGCTCCCGCTCGCGACCGGTACCGCCCAGTCATGATGGACTTTCCCGACGGCCTCTCCGCCCTCTCCGACCGCTACGACGTGGTGCTGTGCGACGTCTGGGGCGTGATCCACAACGGGGTCCGAAGCTATCCGGACGCCTGCGAGGCCCTGACCCAATGGGGGCGGACCCAGGGGCCGGTCGTGCTGATCTCGAACTCGCCGCGGCCGTCCTACGACGTCGTCGCCCAGTTGGACGGCCTGTCCGTGCCGCGCTCGGCCTGGCAAGGTTTCGTCACCTCGGGCGACGCGACCCGGGCGCTGCTCGAGCCGCACCGGGGCGCCAAGGTCTGGAAGATCGGCCCCGAACGCGACGGGCCGCTGTGGGCCGGCTTCGACTTGACCCTGGCCGGTCCCGAGGACGCCGACTTCATCCTGTGCTCGGGCCTCTACGAGGACGAGACCGAGGTCCCCGAGGACTATCGCGACCGCCTGACGGTCGCGGCCGGCCGGGGCCTGCCGTTCATCTGCGCCAATCCCGACCGGGTGGTTCAGCGGGGCGACCGCCTGATCTTCTGCGCCGGCGCCCTGGCCGACCTCTATGAGAGCCTGGGCGGCAAGGTCGAGATGGCCGGCAAGCCCTATGGCGCGATCTACGACCTGGCCATGGCCAAGGCGGCCGAGCTGCTGGGCCGGCCGGTCGATCGCGCCCGCGTGCTATGCATCGGCGACGGGGTCATCACCGACGTCAAGGGCGCCCACGACCAGAAGCTGGCCTGCCTGTTCGTCGCCAAGGGCATCCATGGCGACAAGGCGATCGGGCCGGATGGCCGACTGGAGCCCGACGCGGTCCACGCGCTGCTGGACGCCGAGGCGGTGGGCGCGACCCACGCGATCGCCGACCTGGTCTGGTGATCGGCGCGGCCAAGAACAAGGGGATAGGGTGATGCAGGGCAAGTTTCTGGAAGAGCTGAGCGTCGGCCAGTCGGCGTCGCTGACGCGCGCGGTCGCCGAGGCCGATATCGTCGCGTTCGCGCAGGTGACCGGCGACACCAATCCGGTGCACCTGGACGCCGCCTACGCCGCCACGACCAGCTTTGGCCAGCGCATCGCCCACGGGATGCTGTCGGCCGGCTATATTTCCGCGGTGCTGGGCACCACCCTGCCCGGCCCCGGCGCGATCTATCTGTCGCAGGCGCTGAAGTTCAAGCGCCCGGTCAAGATCGGCGACGAGGTCACCGCGCAAGTCACCATCACCGAGATCAACGAGACCAAGGCCCAGGTCACCCTCTCCACCGTCTGCACGGTCAACGGCAAGGCGGTGGTCGACGGCGAGGCCGTGGTCATGGTTCCACGCAAGGCCGCCTGATGCCCCTGAAGACCGTCAACGCCTGGAAGAACCTCCCCGCCGAAGAGCGCGGCGCCGCCGTGGCGCTGGGCAATTTCGACGGCGTGCATCGCGGCCACCAGCAGGTGATCGCCCAGGCCGCCAAGGCCGCGCTGGCCACCCACGCGCCGCTGGGCGTCGTCACCTTCGACCCGCACCCGCGCCGCCTGTTCCGTCCGACCGAACCGACCTTCAAGCTGATGACCCACGGCCAGCAGGCCCGGGCGCTGGGCGGGCTGGGCGTCGACCTTCTGTATCTGCTGCCGTTCGACTTCGAGATGGCCAGCTTCGGCGACCGCGAATTCGTCGAGAAGGTTCTGGTCCAGGGCCTGGGCGTGAAACACGTCGCCGTCGGCTTCGACATCTCGTTCGGCCGGGGCCGCTCGGGCAGCGCCGAGCTGATGAAGGCCTATGGCGACGAGTACGGCTTCACCGTCTCCGTGGCCGAGCCGGTGGGCGTGGACGGCGGCGAGAAGTTCTCCTCGACCAGCGTGCGCGTCGCCTTGCGCGACGGTCGGCCCGAGCGGGCGGCGCACATCCTGGGTCGGCCCTTCGCGATCGAGGGCGTGGTCCGGCGCGGCCAGCAGCTGGGCCGCCAGCTGGGCTTCCCCACCGCCAATGTCGAGGTCGAGGACTATGTGGTCCCCCAGCTCGGCGTCTACGCCACCCGCACCCGCCTGCCCGACGGCCGCGAGGTTCCCGGCGTCGCCAACCTCGGCAACAACCCGACCACCGGCGAGGTCGAGACCCGGCTGGAGACCTGGCTGTTCGATTTCGACGAAGACCTCTACGGCCAGGTCATCGAAACCGACCTGATCGCCTTCCTGCGCCCCGAGCTGAAGTTCGACAGCCTGGAGCTGATGATCGAGCAGATCCGCCGCGACGAGCAGACCGCGCGGGCGATCGTGGCGCCGGGGTTCTGACTCAGCATTCTCCCCCACCTGACCTCGCGCCGCGAGGTCTGTCCGCCCCCAGGAGGGTGGCGGAGAGATCTCTCCTCCCCCCTTTTGGGGGAGGGGGACCGGCGAAGCCGGTGGAGGGGGCAGGCTCTGGCCTTGCCGCCAACCCTCTGCTATCCCCAACGCCATGAGTTTCGTTCGGAAGATTTCGCGAATTATCCGCCCGGCGTGACGCCGCCGGACGATTTCCAGCGCGCGCCGGGTTTTCCCGCCCTCTCTTCCGACACCTTTTCAAAGCCGGACACCTTTCCATGGCCGACGACGCCACGACCGCCCGCGACTATCGCGAAACCGTCTTCCTTCCCGACACCCCGTTCCCGATGCGCGCGGGCCTGCCCAAGAAGGAGCCCGAGATCCTGGAGGGCTGGGCCGCCCTGTCGCCCAAGGGC
The DNA here is from genome assembly GCF_012184455.1 of Caulobacter sp. SSI4214. Taxonomy (NCBI): domain Bacteria; kingdom Pseudomonadati; phylum Pseudomonadota; class Alphaproteobacteria; order Caulobacterales; family Caulobacteraceae; genus Caulobacter; species Caulobacter sp. SSI4214. The sequence goes on from NZ_SZWJ01000033.1 coordinate 36,644, forward strand.
CTGTACGGCGCGATCCGCAGCCGTCGCCAGGCCGACAAGGCCCCGCTCTATGTGCTGCACGACGGCCCGCCCTACGCCAACGGCGCGATCCACATCGGCCACGCCCTGAACAAGACGCTGAAGGACTTCGTGGTCCGGTCGCGCTTCGCCCTCGGCTACGACGTCGACTACGTGCCCGGCTGGGACTGCCACGGCCTGCCGATCGAGTGGAAGATCGAGGAGAAGTTCCGTAGCCAAGGCCGCCGCAAGGACGAGGTCCCGGCCGAGGAGTTCCGCCGCGAATGCCGCGCCTATGCCGGCATGTGGATCGAGGCCCAGAAGACCGAGTTCCAGCGCCTGGGCGTGCTGGGCGACTGGTGGAACCGCTACGCCACGATGGACTTCTCGTCGGAAGCCACGATCGTGGCCGAGTTCCACAAGTTCCTGGCCAGCGGCCAGCTCTATCGCGGCTCCAAGCCGGTGATGTGGAGCCCGGTCGAGCGCACGGCCCTGGCCGACGCCGAGATCGAGTACCACGACCACGTCTCGCCGACGATCTGGGTGAAGTTCCCGGTCACGCAAGGCTCGGACGCCGCCGTCGGCGCCAAGCTGGTGATCTGGACCACGACGCCCTGGACCATCCCGGCCAACCGCGCGGTCTCCTACAACCCCGACATCCCCTACTCTGTGTTTGAGGTGACGGCGCTGGAGGAAGGTCTCGAGTTCGAGCCCTGGGCCAAGCCGGGCGACCGCCTGATCATCGCCGACAAGCTGGCGGCCGACGTCTTCAAGGCCGCCAAGGTCGCGTCTTGGAAAACCGTTGAGGCCGTCGACTGCGAAGGCATGGTGCTGGCCCACCCGCTGGCCGACCTCGACAGCCATTACGGCTTCGCGGTGCCGATGCTGGCCGGCGACCACGTCACCGACGACGCCGGCACCGGCTTCGTCCACACCGCCCCGGGCCACGGCGCCGACGACTACCAGGTCTGGCTGGCCCACGGCCACCGCGAGATCCCCGACACCGTCGACCCCGACGGCGCCTACTATCCGCACGTGCCGCTGTTCGCGGGCCTGAAGGTCCTCGAAACCGAAGGCAAGAAGGTCGGCAAGTTCGGGCCCGCCAACGGCGCGGTCATGGAGAAGCTGATCGAGGCCGGCAACCTCTTGGCGCGCGGCCGGGTCGAGCACAGCTATCCGCACAGCTGGCGCTCGAAGGCCCCGGTGATCTTCCGCAACACCCCGCAGTGGTTCATCCGCATGGACCACGCCGTGGACAGCCTGGGCGGCAAGACCCTGCGCGAGGTCGCGGTCCAGTCGCTGGCCGACACCGCCTTCCACCCCGAGGCCGGCCGCAACCGGATCGGCGCCATGGTCGAGACCCGACCCGACTGGCTGATCAGCCGCCAGCGCAACTGGGGCACGCCGCTGGCCATGTACGTGGACAAGGCGACCGGCCACCCGCTGAACGACCCCGAGGTCAACGCCCGGATCCTGGACGCCATCCGCGAGGGCGGCGCCGACGCCTGGTTCACGCGCCCCGACAGCGAATTCCTGGGCCATCACGACCCGGCCCAATACGAGAAGATCACCGACATCCTGGATGTCTGGTTCGATAGCGGCTGCACCCACGCCTTCACGATCGAGGGCCGCGAAGACAGCCACTGGCCGGCCGACCTCTATCTGGAAGGCTCGGACCAGCACCGCGGCTGGTTCCAGTCCTCGCTGCTGGAAGGCTCCGGCACGCGCGGCCGCGCGCCGTACAAGGCCGTCCTGACCCATGGCTTCACCATGGACGAGAACGGCGAGAAGATGTCCAAGTCCAAGGGCAACACGATCGAGCCGCAGGCGATCACCAAGGAGTCCGGCGCCGAGATCCTGCGCCTGTGGGCGGCCATGGTCGACTATTCGGAGGACCAGCGGATCGGCAAGACGATCCTGGCCACCACGACCGACGCTTATCGCAAGCTGCGCAACACCATGCGCTACCTGCTGGGGGCCCTGGCCGGCTTCACCGAGGAAGAGCGCGTCACCGACTACGCCGACTTCCCGCCGCTGGAGAAGTACATCCTGCACCGCCTCTGGGAGCTGGATGGCCAGGTGAAGGCCGCCTACGAGGCCTATCGCTTCAGCGACGTGATCCGGCCGCTGATCGAGTTCTGCCAGGGCGACCTGTCGGCTCTGTACTTCGACGTCCGCCGCGACAGCCTCTATTGCGACCGCCCCGACGCCCTGAAGCGCCGGGCCTATCGCACGGTGCTGGACGAGGTGTTCAACCGCCTGACCATCTGGCTGGCCCCGCTGGCCAGCTTCACGATGGAAGAAGCCTGGGTGACGCGCTTCCCCGAGGCGGGTCCGGTGGCGCTGCGGGTCATCCCCGAGCGCGTCGACGCCTGGCGCAACGACGCCGAGGCCGCCCGCTGGGCCAAGGTCGAGACCGTCACCAGCGTCGTCATGGGCGCCTTGGAGGTCGAGCGCCGCGAAAAGCGCATCGGCTCGGCCCTGGAGGCCGCGCCGGTCGTGCATGTCGCCGATCCCGAGCTGCTGGCCGCCTTCGAGGGCCTGGACGCCGCCGAGGTGTTCCGAACCTCGGCCGCGACCCTGACGGCCGGCGACGCCGGCGCGTTCCGCATCGACGAGGTCAAGGGCGTGTCGGTCGATCCGAACAAGGCCGAAGGCAAGAAGTGCGCCCGCTCGTGGCGCATCCTGCCGGAGGTCGGAACCGATCCGCGCTATCCGGAGCTTAGCCTTCGCGACGCCGACGCCGTGGCCTATTGGGACGCGACGCACGGCTAAGGAAATCTCCCTCTCCCATGGGGAGAGGGGCAGGGGTGAGGGGATAGGCCGGCCGTCGGCGTAACCCCTCACCTCCCGCCGCCCAGGCGGCGGGTCCCTCCTCTCCCTCTGGGAGAGGATTTCAGAACGGGGGACGACGCGCTTGAAAATCACCCGCCTCGGCTGGATCGCCTACGCCGTCGCCGCCGCTACGGTCGTGCTGGACCAGGCGTCCAAGCTCTGGATCCTGGGCCTCTTGGGCCGCGAGCAGGGGGCCAGCCTGCCGCTGCTGGGGCCGGTCCACCTGACCATGGTCCATAATTACGGCATGAGCTTTGGCCTGCTGCGGAACGGAGACTGGGGCCGCTGGCTGCTGATCGGCTTCTCGCTCGTCGTGGCAGTGGGCCTGTCCATCTGGGCCCGCAAGATGACCAAGCTTCTGCCGGCCCTGGGCGTCGGCATGATCATCGGCGGGGCGATCGGCAACAACCTGATCGACCGGGTGCTGTACGGCTACGTCGTCGATTTCATCGACGTCTCGCGACTCTATTTCCCCTGGGTGTTCAACGTCGCCGACTCCGGCATCTCGGTCGGCGTAGCGCTGCTGCTGCTCGACAGCTTCCTGGGCGAGGAAAGCAAGCTGTCCCACCAGACCGAATGACGCCGCATTCGCGTGGGAGATTGGCGCCCGCGCGAGGATGTCGTATCGAGAGCGTCCGAAATTTGGGCCGGGGGTCGGCCTGCTGGAGCATGGTTTGATGAGTTTCAATCGGGTCGCGACCGTGAGCGCCCTGACCGCCGTGGCCGCTATCGCGCTGTCCGGCTGCACCTCGGCCCAGAAGGCTCTGGGCATGAGCAAGGTGGTCCCCGACGAATTCCGCGTGGTCAGCAAGGCCCCGCTGGCCGTGCCGCCGGACTACGCCCTGCGCCCGCCGGCGCCCGGCGAGCCGCGCCCGCAGGAGCTGCAGCCGGAAAGCGCCGCTCGCGCCGCCCTGATCGGCCAGAGCAACGCGGCCAACCGCTCGGAAGGCGAAAAGCTGCTGGTCGCCCGCGCCGGCTCCGAAAAAGCCGATCCGCTGATCCGCTTCGTGGTCGACGACGAGAACGGCGACCTGGCCCACAAGGACGAGAGCTTCGCCCAGAAGGTGATGTTCTGGCGCAAGGGCCAGTCCAAGACCACGGTGGCCACCGCCGCCGCCTCGGGCGCCAACGCCCCGGTCGAGGTCGACGCCGCCGCCGAGGAGGCCCGCCTCAAGAAGCTGGTCGGCACGGGCGGCGTGGTCATCACCCGCGAAAAGAAGACCGGCATTAAGCTTCCGGGCCTGTAAGGGCTGGCCTTAGAGCCTTATCCGCTCGAATGGAATCATTCGAGCGGAAAAATAAGGCTCTAAATCAAACATTTAGAGCGTGATAACCGCCGAAACCGCTCACACTTTCGGCTATCACGCTCTAGCCTGAGATACAGAACGGCCCGGAGGCGATGCTTCCGGGCCGTTGTTTTTAGCGCGACCGGCGATCAACCGCGCGGGTCAAGGCCCGCCGTCGGTTCGATCTCGGATCAGGCCGCTTCGCGGATGTGGGCGGGGAACACGTCGTCCATCCGCAGATAGGTGATCAGGCGGTTTTCCATCGAGATGATCGCCTGGATGTAGCGCAGCTCCTCGACGCCGACGTCCGGCGCCGGCTGCAGGCTTTCGCGCGGCACGGTGAAGGTCTCGGACACGGCGTCGACCAGGATGCCCGCCAGGCGGTCCTGGCACTCGACGACCACGATCACGTGGCGGGTCTCGGGGATGGTGACGCCCAGGCCCAGGCGATTGCGCAGATCGATGACCGGCATGATCGCGCCGCGCAGATTGATGACGCCGCGCATATAGGCCGGGGCGTGCGGGATCGGGGTGGCGGGCGTCCAGCCGCGGATCTCGCGGACGGTCTTCACGTCGATGCAGAACTCCTGCTCGCCGATGCAGAACGAGATCAATTCCAGAGCGGGCGCGGTGTTGTCGGTCATGGCGAAGGTCCCGGGTCGAATGAACGGACCAGAACAGCGGTCTGGCGTTGGTCGGTCCCTAGAAGAGCCCGATCGTCCTTTAACAAGCGTTAAGGCTGAGATGGGCGGAGCGCGCCGAATTGTCGCGTTCCGCCCACAATGAGTCTCAAGCCTCGTCCAGGCCCTCGTCGCCGTCGTCGGCGAGGTTGAACTCGTACCAGACGCCGTTCAGCACGCCGAAGGCGACGGCCAGACCCAGGCCCAGGATCCAGGTGAAGTACCACATGGGAGTCGTTTCCTTCGGATCAGTAGAGATCGGGGTTGGTGGCCAGGGCGCCGGTGGTGCTGCGGCCCCACAGCACCCGGTAGACAAAGGCCGTGTAGGCCAGGATCAGCGGCAGGAAGACCACGGTCACGACCAGCATGATGAACAGGGTCATGTGGCTGGACGAGGCGTTCCACACCGTCAGGCTGGAGCGCGGGTCGATCGAGCTGGGCAGGATGAACGGGAACATCGACAGACCCACCGTTCCGACGATCCCGGCGGCCGAGGCCGACGAGCCGGTGAACGCCGCCCAGGCCTTGTTGAACCGGAGGCCGGCCAGGGCCAGGGCCGCGCCGGCGAAGCCCAGCACCGGAGCGGCCATCATCCAGGCGTGGCGGCCATAGTTGTCGAGCCAGGCGCCGGGCGCGCGGACGGCGGCGACGCCGCGCAGCGGGTTGGAGGGTCCGGCCGCGTCGGCCAGGCCGTCGATCCGGAAGCCCATGCCGCCGAACGCCACCCAGAAGCCGCCGGCCGCGAACAGCACGATGCTGGCCAGGGCCGCGATCTCGCCGAACAGGCGGGCGCGCTCGGTCACCGGGCCCTCCTCGGCCTTGATGGTGATCCAGGCCGCGCCATGCAGCACCAGCATGGCCACCGACAGGAGGCCGCACAGCAGGGCGAACGGCGAGAACAGGGCGATGAACGCGCCGTCGTAGAAGGCCCGCAGGTCGCCATCCAGGCGGAAGGGCGCGCCTTGCAGCACGTTGCCCAGGGCCACGCCGTAGCAGAGCACCGGCACGAAGCCGCCGACGAACAGGCCCCAGTCCCAGAACGACCGCCAGCGCGGATTGGGCCGCTTGGACCGGTACTTGAAGCTGACCGGCCGCATGATCATCGCCGCCAGCACCACGAACATGGCCAGGTAGAAGCCCGAGAAGCTGACGGCGTAGACGAACGGCCAGGCCGCGAAGATCGCGCCGCCGCCCAGGATGAACCATACCTGGTTGCCCTCCCAGGTCGCGCCGACGGTGTTGATCACCATCCGGCGCTCCTCGTCGGTCTTGGCGACGAAGGGCAGCAGGGCGCCGACGCCCATGTCGAAGCCGTCGGTCAAGGCGAAGCCGATCAGCAGCACGCCGACCAGCGCCCACCAGATGACGCGCAGCGTGGCGTAGTCGAGGGGAAGTTCCATGACTATGCGCTCCTTTAGGCCACGGCCGGTTCGGGCTCGGGGAGCGAGCCGCCGGGGACGGGGTCGTGCTTGGCGAACGGCCCCTTGTTGATGGTGCGAACGATCAGGCCGATCTCGACCACGGCCAGCGCCCCGTAGAGCAGGGTGAAGGCCGTGATGCTGATCAGCAGCTGCGGGACCGAGAGACTGGAGGCCCCCAGGAAGGTGGGCAGCACGCCGTCCACCGCCCAGGGCTGGCGGCCCATCTCGGCCAGCACCCAGCCCAGCTCGGCCGACAGCCACGGCAGCGGCAGGGCGGCCACGGCCAGGACCAGGAACCACTTGGTGTCATGCTTGCGCAGGGTGACCAGCAGGAAGGCCGTGGCGAACAGGGCGATCATCAGGAAGCCGACCCCCGCCATGACGCGGAAGGACCAGAACATCACCGGCACCGGCGGCACCACGTCCCAGGCCGTCTTCTTGATCAGGTCGGGCGAGGCCTGGCGCGGATCGGCGACATAGCGCTTCAGCAGCAGGGCGTAGCCGAGGTCGCGGCGATGGGCCTCGAAGGTGGCGCGGGCGGCCATGTCCTTGGGATTGGCCTTCAGGGTCTCCAGCGCGCCATAGGCGACGACGCCCGACTCGATCCGCGTCTGGGCCTTGGCCACCAGCTGGAAGATGCCCTCGACCGGCTTGTCGACGCTGCGCGTGGCGATCAGGCCCAGCACATAGGGGATCTTGATCTCGTTATGGGTGGTGCGCGTCTTCAGGTCGGGAATGCCGAAGGCGGTCAGGCCGGCGGGCGCGGGCTCGGTGTTCCACATGGCCTCGAGGGCCGCCAGCTTCATCTTCTGGTTATCGGTCAGGGCGTAGCCGCTCTCGTCGCCCAGCACCACGACCGACAACGACGAGGCCAGGCCGAACGCGGCCGCGACGGTCATCGACCGCTTGGCCACCGCCACGTACTTGCCGCGCAGCAGATAGAGCGCCGAGATCCCCAGCACGAACACCGCGGCGATCACGTAGCCGGCGCTGACGGTGTGGACGAACTTGGCCTGGGCCACCGGGTTGAACAGCACGTCGCGGAAGCTGGAGACCTCCATGCGCATGGTGTCGGGGTTGAAGGTCGCGCCCATCGGGTTCTGCATCCAGCCGTTGGCGACCAGGATCCACAGCGCCGACAGGTTGGTGCCCAGGGCCGTCAAGAAGGTCACCGCCAGGTGGCCGACGCGGCTGAGCTTGTCCCAGCCGAAGAACATCAGGCCGACGAAGGTCGCTTCCAGGAAGAAGGCCATCAGCCCTTCGATCGCCAGCGGGGCGCCGAAGATGTCGCCGACATAGTGCGAGTAGTAGGACCAGTTCATGCCGAACTGGAATTCCATCGTGATGCCGGTGGCGACGCCGATGGCGAAATTGATCCCGAACAGCACGCCCCAGAAGCGCGTGACGGTTCGCCAGATCGGGCGCTTGGTCATCACATAGATGCTCTCCATGATGACCAGCATGAAGGAGAGCCCCAGGGTCAGGGGCACGAACAAAAAGTGGTAGAGAGCGGTGAGCGCGAATTGGAGGCGCGATAGGTCTATGACGGCGGGGTCCATGGACAACTCCGAGACGAACGGCCAATGATCGCATCGACCGAGAGCCCCGCTCTAGACCCGTGCGACCACCCAGTCCTTGATCAGCATCAAGGACCGGAGACGCCGCCACCCTACACTCTGCCCATGGGCGCCGTCACAGCACAGTTGAATTCCGAACACGAGGCCAAGGCCTGGTTGACCAGGACCGCGCGGCTGGGCGGCCCCGCCGCTCGCCGGGCCGGGCTGTGGGTCCTGATGGACGGCGCGGCCGCGATCGGCTTCGCCGCGGGCCTCGCCTTCGGGGTCGACGCCATCGCCGAGCGCAAGGGTCCGGGCGCGCTGGCCGTCTGGCTGGGCCTCGTCCTGGCCGCTAGCGCCCTGCGCGGCGGATTGTCGCTGCTGGCCGCCTCGGCCGGCGCCCAGGCGGCGCGGGAGAC
>NZ_SZWJ01000034.1:0-44560 GCF_012184455.1 Caulobacter sp. SSI4214
AGGGACGCCATGCGCCATGAAAAAGCACAGTCACTCTTGCATCTGGCGCGGGTTCTCGCCGGGTCGGCCGAGGGGCTGACCCTCGACGAGATGGCTGAAGTCGCCGGCACCGGCCGGCGCACGGTCGAGCGGATGCGCGATGCGCTAGAGCAGCTCTTCCCACAACTTGAATGCATCGAAGAGCCGCCGTCCAAGCGCTACCGCATGACCTCCGGCCTGGACGGGCTGTTCCAGGCGCCCACCGCAGAAGAACTGGTCGCACTGGGCACGACCGCCGAGGCGATGCGATCGAGCGGCAACCACGATCGCGCGGCCGCCCTGGCTTCAATCGAGACGAAGGTACGAGCCTCAATGCGCTCGTCGGCGCTGCGCAAGCTTGTGCCGGACATGGAAGCCTTGCTCCACGCCGAGACCGTCGCCGTCCAGGCCGGTCCGCGGCCATTCGAGGACGAAACGGTGCTGGCCACCGTGCGCCATGCGGTCAAGGCGATGTGCGGGCTGAAATTCGCCTACGATGGCGGTTCAACGCCGGGCAGGCTCCGCGAGGTGGCGCCCTACGGCCTGATGTTCGGCCGCACAAATTATCTGGTGGCCGCGGAGCTGGGGTCGGACGAACCGAAGTCATGGCGCCTTGATCGTATCCGCGATCTGACCCTGCTGGACTGCCCAGCTCCAGCCCCCGACGATTTCAACCTCACCGCCTTCGCCGGCCGCTCCTTCGGTGTCTTCCATGGGGACGCCGAAGATGTGGTCCTGCGGATCAAGCCGCATGGCGCGGCGGACGCTCTAGGTTGGCGATTTCATTCCAATCAGCAGGTCACCGAACAACCCGACGGCTCGGTCCTGGTGTGCTTCACGGCAAGTGGAATGCTTGAGCTGGCCTGGCATCTCTTCACCTGGCAGGACAAGGTCGAGATCCTCGCCCCTACCAGGCTGCAGGACCTGATGGTCAACGAGCTGCAGAACGCCTTGGCGGCGCATCGCTCCGCCGCCACCCGCCCGGAACTAGCGTGAGCTGCTTCAGGTAAAATTGCGGCCTTTCAGACCCGCGATCTTTCACCCGACCGAATCTGTCGGGGACACACGGTAGCCTCCAAGAATGGCGGCGGATGATTTTGGCGGGGATACCGGCATGGACTTGATTTTGGGGCTGGCGTGCGACGGGCGAGCCTATCCGGACTTCCCCGGTGACGCGGAGGGCGCCTTGCACGCCGCCGTTGTCGGGCCGAGCGGCCTGATCGACATCCTGGAGGTGCAGCTGGGCCTGACTGGCCCCCGCGGCGCCGAAGCCGTCCGCATCGCCGCCTATGCCGCGAAACTGCGCGCCGCGGCGGCGGTGAACGGCGACCCGTTTTACGCGGCGTCCTTCGCCCGTGACCCTTGGGCCACGGCCAAGGCGTTGTTGGGCTGGCGCGACCAGCTGATCGCCGCCGGGTGGCAGGGTGAAGCCATTGGATCGCCGCGCCTAGACGATCTCGCCCGTGCCGAGAGCGCCGGGCCGTCGCTTCCGGCAGGATCGCCCGATCGGCTGTGCGCGGTACTCACCGCCCTGTTGGACCGGCCCGCGATCACTATCGACCATATCCATCTCGTCGAGCCCCGCCAGGTGCTGCACCCGCCCTATCGCCGACTCGTCGATCAGCTGGAGCGTTGCGGGACTGTGATCGGACAGGTGTCGGTCTCCGGATCGGCCAACGATACCGACCTGCGGAACGTCCAGACGTTTCTAGCCACGGGTTCGCCGCAAGCCCTGCAAGGCGATGCGAGTTTCATGACCGTCGAAGCCGACACCGCTCTGATGGCGGCCGAGGCGTTGGCGGAATGGCTGGCGGCCGGCACTGAAGAGGAGCTGGCCGGGACTGTTGTCGTCAGCTGCGATGGCGACACCGCCCTGCTCGATCGCGCCCTGCAAGCGCGCGGGCTGCCAGCCCTTGGACAGTCCGCCGCCTCGCCCTGGCGTGGCGCGCTGCAGGTCTTGCCGCTGGCCTTCGCCGCCAGCTGGGCCCCGTTCGACGCCAAGGCGCTGCTAGATCTGCTCTTGCTGCCGCGCCCGCCCATCGGCCGGAGCGCAGCGCGCAAGCTGGCGCGCGCCCTCGCGCGAGAGCCCGGCACGGGCGCCGCCGCTTGGGATCGGGCCTGGGCGGACCTCGATGCCGACCTGGCGCAACGGTTCGCCGATCATCCGACCGCCGAGGCCGAGATCCGCCGCAGGCGGGATCGTTGGCGCGAGTGGACAACGGGCGGGCTCTACAATCGGCTCGACGGCATTCCAGCCGACGCGGCCCGCCGCATCGCTGTGCGCGTGGGCCAATGGGCCATTGAGACCGATGCCGGCGGTGGCGACCCGTTGCTGTTGACGGTCGCCGGCGCGGCGAGCGCGCTGACGCAAGCGATCGATGTCCTGGGGCAGGATCACCTCCCCGCCCTGCTGGTCGAACGGATGATCGAGCAGGTGCTGGCGGAAGGCGCCCAGAACCCCGAGCATATCGCGACGGCAGGCGGCCTGCGGTGCGTGAAGACCCCAGCCGCGATCTGGGGGCCGGTCGACCGGCTGATCTGGTGGGATTTCAAGGGGCCGGGTGATCGGGTGCCGACCCCGCCGTGGAGCCAAGCCGAGATCGCAGCCCTCATAGACGCCGGCTGCGAACTTGAATCGCCGGCCGCCGCGGCCGCGCGCATCGGTTGGGGCTACGCCAATGCCCTCCACCACACCCAAACTCGCGCGATGCTGATCCGCCCCGCCCTGTCGGCGGGCGAAGAGACAGTCAGCCATCCGCTTGCGCACCAGCTCAACCCTCTGCTCCAGCCGGCCGGCGGCAAGATCCGCTGGACCGCCGAACGCCTGCTTGAAGACGCCGCCCACGATCTGGCGGGCCGGCGACTACCGCGCGAACTGGCCGCCATCGTCGAGCCGCCCCAGGCGCTGGCCTGCTGGGCCCTGCCGGCGTCAGCCGTCGCCAAGCTCGCGGGCCGCAAGGAGAGCGCCACGAGCTTTGAGCGCCTGGCAGATTGCCAGATGCGCTGGATGCTGCTCGACGTCCTGCGACTCTCGCGTGGCCGGTTTTCGGAGATCCCCGGCCCAGACCAGCTGCTCGGCAATTTGGCCCACGAAATCGCCAACCGCGTCTTGCAGCCCGGTCCCGTGGCGGATGCCGAGGAGGTGCTGCGCCAGGTCGACGCGGTGTTCGACACCCTACTCAGCGCCATCGCCGCGCCCCTGCAACAGCCGGAATTCGCCGGCGAGCTGGCCGCCGCGCGCACGCGCGTTCCCGCCGCCCTGGCCGAACTCGCCCGCCTGCTCCGCCAGAAGAACCTGGAGGTGGTGGGCACCGAGCTCGACCGTGAAGCCGCCTTCGCAAACGGTCTCGATGTACTGGGCCGTCTGGACCTGGTGGTCCGTCACCAGACCCATGGGACCGGCGTCATCGATCTAAAGTGGACCCGCAGCGCCAACCGCCGTCGCACCGAACTCGCCGAAGGCCGAGCGCTTCAGTTGGCGACCTACGGGGCGATCGCTGACCCGGCGGCGGGGACCCCGGCGCCAGGCGCCTACTACCTCCTCAACCAGCGTCGCCTGATCGGTCCGACAGGCGCCTTCGTCGCCGATGAGGAGATCGAGGCGTCTCGCTCTATGGCGGACACCTGGAACGACCTGATGGAAACCTGGCGCGCCTGGCGCGACCTCGCGGTCCAGGGCGTCGCCCTCGGCACAGGCTTGCCGCAGGCCGCGGACCACTTCCCGGCGGACCTGGGCGTCACCCCCGGGGAGGCGCCCTGCCGCTATTGCGAACTGACCAGCCTATGCCGCGTCACCCAGGAGGCGAACTGACCATGAGCGCCGCCAAGATCAACACCGTTGTCGCCTCCGCCGGGGCCGGCAAGACCACCCGCATCGTCCGCGACATCGCCGGGGAAGTGGAAGCCCGCGAGCCAGAAGAAATCGTCGCCACCACCTTCACTGTGAAGGCGGCGGACGAACTCATCGAGCGATCGCGCGCCCACCTCTTCAAGGCCGGCCGCGCAGAACAGGCCGCGCGTCTGTTGGGGGCGCGGTTTGGCACCGTCAACTCGATCTGCGGCCAGATCGTCGGCGAGCACGCCATCGACCTGGGCCGCTCGCCGCGCGCTGAGGTCATTCCCGAAGACGGCGTCTCGCGCCTCTTCGCCATCGCGGCGGACACCGCAATCGAGCGTCATGCCCCAGCGCTCAACGCCCTGGCTGAAGCGATGGGCTTCTTCGAGCCGAAACGCGCCGCTGACGCTGAGCGCTCCGACTGGCGGTCCACCGTGCGGCGGCTGATCGAACTGGCCCGGGCCAATGGTCTGGGGGCCGCCGGCCTCGCCCACTCCGCCGATCGGTCGGTGGAGACCTTCATGGCCCTGTTGCCGGCGCCGAGTATCAGCGCTGACGCGCTCGACCGGGCGCTCCACGGCGCTGTAGCCGCCGCCCTCACCGTGTTCCCCGCAGAATTGGGCAATGACGGCAAAGCGGCGCTGAAGCTGCTGCGTCCAGTGCAGGCCGCCGTACAGCGCGGCGAGCGCCTGTCATGGCCGGATTGGGCGCGGCTCTCGAAGGTCAAATGCGCCAAGAAGGACGGTCAGGCGCTGATCGACGCCCTCGACGCGGTCTCCCGCGCCGCCGCACGCCACCCTGAGCATCCGCGCCTTCAGGCCGACTGCGAAGCCTTCGTCCGCACCCTCTTCACCTGCGCGGCGGAGGCATTAGACGCCTACCAGGCCTACAAGGCCGAGCGCGGCCTGATGGACTTCATCGACCAGGAGGCCCTGGCGCTTGAGGTGCTGCGTGATCCGTCCATGGCCGCGCGGCTGGGCGAGCGCATCAGCCGCGTCTTCGTCGACGAGTTTCAGGACTCCAGTCCCCTCCAGATCGCCATCTTCACGGCCATGGCCGAGCTGGTGGACGCCAGCACATGGGTCGGCGATCCCAAACAGGCGATCTACGGCTTCCGCAACGCCGACAGCGCCCTGACCCAGGCGGCGTTCGACGGTGTCGCGGCCACCACGACCGATCCTCAAGAGGTGCTCGCCACCTCTTATCGCAGCCGCGAGGGGATTGTGTCTTTCGTCAACGCCGCCTTCGGCCCGGCCTTCAGCGCCATGGGCCTGCCGGCGTCGGAGCATGCCTTTAGCGGCACGGCGCGCACGGAGGCGGACTTCAGCCATGCGCCGTTCGCGGTCTGGTGGCTGGAGGGCAAACTGGACCAGCAGTACGCGGCCCTCGCCGCTGGAATCCGCGACGCCATCGCTGACGGGTCCGACTGGATGGTCGGCGACAAGGCCGAGGGCGGGGTCCGCCCGCTCAAGGCCGGCGATGTGGCCGTGCTTTGCCGCAGCCATGCCGACATCCTGCGGGTCGCCACCTCGCTCAGCCGTCTTGGCGTCAAGGTGGCGGTCGAACGCGACGGCCTGGCCAAGACGCCCCACGTCGAGCTGGTCATGGCGGCCCTTCGCTGGGTCGCCGACCCGACCGACCGCCTGGCTCTGGCCGAACTGGCGCGCTTCTTCAGCGACGACCCGACCTCGGACCTTTGGCTGCAGGCGGTGAGCGCCGACGATCAGGACGCGGCTCTGCAGGCCGCCGTGCCGATCTCAGGCGCCCTGGCGGCCCTGCGCGAGACCGTCCTGACCCTGACGCCGGCCGATCTGGTCGACGCCTTGATCGTCCTGCCGCAGGTCGTCCGGCGGATCGAGACCTGGGGCGATGTCGCCGCCCGGCTGGATGACCTCGAAGCCTTGCGCGGGTTCGCCCGCGCCTATGAGGCCAGCTGCGCCAGTTCCGGCGCGCCGGCGACCCCCTCGGGTCTGGTCCTGGCCCTGGCCGCCGACGAGCCGCGCCGCCCCAAGAGCCTGCAAGCCGACGCGGTGAAGGTGATGACCTACCACGGCGCCAAGGGGCTCGAGTGGCCGCTGGTGGTCCTGACCGGCCTGAATCGCGAGCCCAAGCCGCGTCTGTTCGAACCGGTCGCGGAAGCCGAGGGCGCCCTGGACTGGCGCAACCCCCTGGCCGGGCGCTGGATCCGCTACTGGCCCTGGCCTTACGCCAGCCAGAGCAAGGACGTCGGATTGGACGAGGCCGCCCTCACCTCCCCTCTTGGGCAAGCCGCCGAACTGCGAGCAAGGCAGGAGGAAACCCGATTGCTCTATGTCGGCGTCACCCGTGCCCGCGACTACGCCGTCTTCGCGCCGCCCGCGAAGGGTGAGCTGAAATGGCTGCAGGTCCTCGACGCGGCGGCCCCGGGACAGGTGGTCCTGCCTTCGGGCGCCAACAACGTCCTGACCGCCGGAACCGCGACCTACCCGGCGCGCGTGAGCCCCCTGGTGGCCGATGACGCCTTGGTCCCGCCGGTGATCCGCCCCGCTTATGTCCGGCTGACGCGGCAGGCGCGCGAGCGCCCGCCCCTGCATCGTCGGCCAAGCGGCGAGGCGAGCACCGGCGCCTTCGTTGTAGTCGAGAAGGTCCAGCTCGGTCCGCGCCTGCCCTTTGTCGGGACGCCCGACATGCTGAGCCTCGGCGAGGCCGTCCACGCCATCTTCGCCGCCGATCGCCCAGACCAGCCAGGTCCACAGCGACTGCCGAAGGCCGATGAGATCCTGCAGCGCTGGGGCGTGCATCAGGTGAAAGCCCAGGATGTTCTCGACGCCTGCGACCGCCTGAACACCCATCTGGGCGGGCTTTGGCCGGCAGGCCGTCTCCACCGTGAGACGCCCGTGTTCGCGCGGCTGGGTGAGCAGCTGGTGTCCGGCCGCATCGACCTCTTGGCCGAGCATGAAACAGGGTTTGCGGTCATCGACCACAAGAGCTTTCCCGGGTCGCGCGACACATGGGAGGCCCGCGCCGTCAGCTACGGCCCGCAGCTTGGTCTCTATGCCGAGGCCATCGAAGCCGCCGTCGGCCAGGCCTGCGACGGGCTCTACATCCACATGCCGATTGTCGGCGCCCTGCTGCGTGTGGCGCGCCAGAACGAGGGCGCGGCTTGACGGACCTGGATCCCTTCACCGACGCACGAGCCGCCCTGCTCGACCATTTGCCGAAAGCCGCCATCTTGGCCCGCTTTCAGGTGGCCGGCGGTCAGGAGCTGATCAGCGGCAAGTTCGCCAACCCTGAGTCCTCGGCGGCTCTGGTCGCCAATGCCTTCGGCTATTTCGCCGACCAGCCACAGGCGCTGAGCCTGCCGGGGCTCGTCGTGCCCGGCGAGGCCAGCCGTGTCGAGCTCGAGGTTGAGATGCGCTTCCCCTGGAGCGGCGGCTACCATCCCTGGCTCGACGTCGGGGTGGAAACCCCCGATCGCCTGATCGGCATCGAGTCCAAACGCTATGAGCCATTTCGCGACCGCAAGGCCGCCAGCTTCTCGGCCGCCTATTCGCGACCGGTGTGGGGCGAGGCCATGGGCGCCTACGAGGCCATGCGCGACAGCCTGACGGGTGGGCGGGCCTTCGTCTTTCTCGACGCCGCCCAGCTGGTGAAGCACGCCTTTGGTCTTCGCACCCAGGCGCAGGCCACGGGTCGGCGGGCAATCCTCTGCTATCTCTTTGCGGAACCGGCGACCTACCCTGACGGGCGGACCGTGGCCCCGTCGGCCATTGAAGCCCATCGCGCCGAGCTGGCGGCCTTCACCGCCGAGGTCACCGACGCCCTCGCCGACGTCACCTTCTGCAGTCTCTCCTATGGCGCCCTGCTCCAGCATTGGGCGCAGATGCCAACCCTCGCCGACCATGCCCGCGCGCTCGCGGCGCATTTCAACGTCGGCGCGCCATGACCCGGCTGCGCGTGATCGATCTGGAGACGACGGGGACAGAACCGCCGGCTGAGATCATCGAGTTTGGACGGGTCGATGTGGTGATCGGCGCCCAGGGCGCGACGATCGAACCTCCCCAGTCATGGCTCTACCGGCCCATGCGCGGCATCCCGCCGGAGACGATGGCGGTCCACCACATCACCGAGGCCGACTTTGGGCCCAACACGCCGGTCTGCACGCCCGACCAACTCCACGCCGCGGTGTGGAGCGGTCCAGCGCCAGCGGCGCTCGTGGCCCATAGTTGCGCCTTCGAGCGCCAGTTCATCGCCGAAGCGACGACCGGCGCGATCCCTTGGATCTGTACCTACAAGGTGGCCCTGCACGTCTGGCCGGAGGCCCCGCGCCATTCCAACCAGGTGCTTCGCTACTGGCGGGGCCTGACCCTCGACAACGCCCTGGCCATGCCGCCCCATCGGGCCGGCCCAGACGCCTGGGTCACCGCACACCTGGTCGCGGAGCTGGCCCGCTTCGCCAGCTTCGATCAGATGGTCGCCTGGACCCGCGAGCCGCGGCCCATGCCGCTGCTGACCTTCGGCAAGCATCGCGGCCAACCGTGGGCGCAGGTGCCCAGCGACTACCTGCAGTGGATGATCGGCCAGACCGACATGGACGCCGACACGGTCTGGCACGCGCGCCGCGAACTGGCGCAGCGGATCTGACACCCGACCGATTCTGTCGAGCCAACGGCCTACCCTAGTCTTGGGGCCGCTCTTCGCGGCGTGGGGAGGTCAGCCATGAGCCGAGCGGTGCGCAACGCCTTGATGGTGGCGGGCCTGATCGCCCTGGCCTGGATCGTGATCGTCCTGGCCTGGCGGATCACGCGCTGGCTGTTCATCCTGGGCGTCTGGGTCCTGGCTTTCACCATCGCCGGCGCGATTTTGCTGGCTCAGGTCGTGACGCGAGGTTTGCCGGTCTGGACCGCACGTCTTAGCGGCCAGGCGCAGGGTCCGCCTAGGCCCCAGGAGCTCAAGTCGTGACCGATTCCATCCGCCTGACCCTGGACATCCCCGACTTGGCGACCGCGCCGGACGAGGTCATCGAGACCCTCCTGCGGGCGCGTGACGGTCGCTGGAGCCGCCAGACCAAGGCCATGCTGGCCAAGGCTGGCACGGACCGTCTGACCCTTAACGACGCTTGGGCTTCAACGGCGATGAGCTGGGTCTGTCCCTGCTGCCAGCGTGACAAGCCTTCGATTGCGCGCCTGACCCCCAGCGGCGTCCTGCTCTGTCAGTTGGACTATCATCACGACCATCTCAACGACCGCGCCAAGGCGATCTTCCGGGCCGACAATCCTGTGCCGGAAGAGCGCGAAGCTCGCGAACAGCTGATCCGGGCCATCGACAGCTGCCGCCAGCTGATCGAGCGCTTCGCCACCAGCCTGCTTTGCAACGACTGCAACGCGGCCGAAGGAGCGGCCAAGTTGGCGCTGAAGGCTGAGATCGATCCTGACTTCTCCTTCTCGCCGAAGGAGATCGCAATCTTCATCAACCCCAAGCCCCATCAACCGCACGAGATCGATGTCGAGCGCGCGCGCGAGATCTGGCGTGCGACCAAGCCGGTGTTCGAGGACTTGGTCTCCTTTGCGGCGCTGCTCTCGCAGCGCGTGGCCGCGGGGCGACATCGCAAGGAACGCCGGCCAGGCTCACCCTATGGCCGTCCCCTCTCCGACCCGGAGATCGTCCACCACCTTCTTGTGGCCCAGGCCGGCGAGCGCTACCGCCCCTATCAGCTTGCCGGTCTGCTCGACGCCCGCTCACGCGCGGCGTCCGGCGCCGGCAGCGCCCTTCGTCCCAAGCGCCGCCCAGGCGGCGCGGCCCCCTCAGCCGAGGCCTTCGCCGCCCTCGACGCGAAGCAGCAACAGACCTTTGCGCCCTGGCGGGCGGCCCCGGCGGCCTGGCGCTGTGAGGTCTGTGACCGCAGCAAGATCGAGATCTGCCGCACGTCGAACGCCGGCCGCTGGTCGGCGCAGATCCATGACGTCCCGGAGTTCGAGCTCGAGACCGATCCTGTCAATCTGAGTTACCGGCTGGCGGAGCGCGGCCGGCCCATCATCGGCGGACACCGAAGCGCGCTGATCTGCCACGACTGCCGCAACATCGTCGCCGAAGCCAAACGGCGCGCCCCGGGCCTGACCGACGCCAGCCTCACCCTCGAGGATCTTCGCGCGACCATTCTGGCGGTTCAGCCCCACGCCCGACACGACGTTGATTTCGTCAGCGTTCTGGAACGCGGCGCGGCGAACGCAGACCGGGTGGCCGCCGTCCAAGACTACTGGCGCCATCGAAGTCAGGCCTCGGGGCTCTTCCACCAGGCGACCCATCTGCATAAGCGCTGCGGCTGGGCGATCGAAGACGTCGAATGGACCCTCGCTGCCGACACCCTGCCCTCGGCCGAGGAAGATCCTGACCGCGCGCTCGAGCAGATTCGTTGGCTGCTCGACCAGGGCGCGGCGTTCGCCCGTCAGGACCGGCCTGACTTAGCGACCGGCTAGGGCGGCGACCTGCCGTTGCAGGCGCTCTCGCGCCGCATCGATCCGACCGGGGTTGGTCTTGGCCGAAAGCGCCGCGCGGGGTTTGCGGCCAAGGAAATAGGCGATCCGCTCGGCATTGGCGCCGCTCGGGTGCGGCAGTCCGGTCAGGATTCGCGCGGGATCGAGACGACCCGCCTGGGCCAAGTGCTGCAGACCGGCCTCTGCGTGCCCGCCAAGCGGGACCCAGATGGCGCTCGGCAGAGCCGCCGCCTCTTCCGCCAGATGTGTTTCGACCATTTTGCGCAGGACCGGGTGGGACAGAGGCGCAGGCGCGCCCGAATAGTTGGTGCCCCCCGCCAGATAGACCGGATAGCGCAACATCGACGTGAAGTGGACGAGCGGGCTCCCGGCCTCGAAAAACGCCGCCGCGCTGGCCCGACCGAACTTCTGCGGCACGCCGACGAGGTCGAGCATGGCGATCAGCGATGAGCGCATCGATCCGCTGAAGCTCGCCGTGGACTTGGCCGCCGCGAGCGCCCCCTCGAGGTCCCGTCCGGCGTTCAACTGGCCCTGTAGAGCCTCGAGGGCGTTGGCGGCTTGGGTTCGCCCGGGGGTCAGTCCAACGAGCACCAGCTCGGCCTTCCGGGCGATGTGGTCGAAGGGCGCGTAGGAGACGAACAGATCGCGCCCGTCCGATAGGGTAAGCTCTGGCGGGGTGACGCCTCGGCGATAGGCCGCCAGATCCAGTTGGCGGGCGGCGTCGATGTAGGATTGCATCAGGAGACTCAAGCGAACGCGAACAACAACCCCAACCTTAGAGCATCGCGGAGCGCCTCGGGCGATCCGCGCCAAGCAAAATGAAGGCTGCAAGGAGCCCGCGCGAAGCGCGCGGCGGGACGCGCCGTCGAGCGGCTAGCGGCGCGAAGCGCCCGTAGGGGCGGACCCGTAGGAGCCGCGGCACGCGGCGGGACCGAGCACGCCCGACAGCCGCTCTCCGATTTAGCTTCGGCAAAGAGGAGCGTCCCGAGACCGTATCGTTTTGGACAATTATCTTGAACTTTCCCCATTAATTGGCCATATACGGACAGTGTTACAGACACCCTCCGAGATCCTGCATGAGCTCGCCGGCCGCATCAAAGCGCGCCGGGTCGCCTTGGGCTGGCCTCAGCTCGAAGCCGCCCAACGCGCTGGCGTCGCCTACCGGACGTGGCGGCGGCTGGAGACCGAGGGACAGGCTTCGCTGGAGGACATGGTCAAGGCCGCCGTCGCCCTGCGCTGCGAGGAAGCGTTAGGCGCTCTCTTTCCCCTGCCCGCGGCCAGCAGCCTCGACGCTCTCCTGGCGCAGCAGGCCGCGCGCGTCCCAACGCGGCGGGTACGGGCGCCACGTTCACGCTCGGCCAGGCCGCCTACCCCATGAAACTTGCGCCGGGAACCCCGCTGGCCGCCAGTCTGGCCTTTGACGACGACCAGGCCGCCCTGCCCGTCGGCCGCCTGGCCATGGCCGGCGGCCTGGCGCAACTGGAATGGTCTCCGGAACTCATCGCGGCGCCTGTGCCGGTTTCGGCCCTGCTCTACCCGCCAGAACCCGGCCTGCACCCCGCACGCGGACGCGACTTCGAGGGCTTGCACGGCTTCCTCGCCGACAGCTTGCCGGAAGGTTGGGGCTTTCTCGTCATGCGGCGACGCCTGAGCAAGCTCGGCGTCAGCATCGAGACCTTGAGCCCGCTCGACCGCCTGGCGTTGGTCGGCGACCACGGCCGCGGCGCCCTGACCTATCGGCCGGCGACCGCGCCGCCGCCCGAGGTGGCGAGCCTCGACCTTGACGCCCTGGCAGCAGAGTCCACCGCGATCCTGACCGGTCACGAAGGCGAGCTTGCCGACACCTTGGCAGCCCTGGCCGGCGGCTCGGGCGGCGCGCGGCCCAAGGTCCACGTCGGCTTCGATGCCGAGGGACGGATTTCGATCTCGGAGGGCGAGACCGCCGCAGGTCAGGAGGCCTGGATCGTCAAGTTCGCCGCGACCAACGACCCGCCCGACATCGGGCCGATCGAGGCCGCCTATGCCGCCATGGCCCTGACCGCCGGCCTCGACATGGCGCCCTACCGGCTGCTCCCGTCCAGAACCGGCCCCGGCTATTTCGCGACCCGCCGGTTCGACCGGCCGCGTCCCGGCCAGCGACTGCACATGGTCTCGCTGAGCGGCGCCGTCGAAGCGCCCTGGCGCACGCCCGCAAGCTACGACCTCTTCCTGCGCGCCACCGTCGCCATCACCCGGCACGCCGAGGATCTGCAGGCCGCGTTCCGGCGCATGGTCTTCAACGTGCTGGCCAGCAACCGCGACGACCATACCCGGCAGCACAGCTACCTGATGGATGCGCAAGGCCAGTGGCGGCTCGCGCCGGCCTATGACCTGACCTATTCGGCAGGCCCCGGCGGCGAGCACTACCTCGACGTCGAGGGAGAAGGCCGCAACCCCACCCGCGCGCAGGTTCACGCCCTGGGTCGTCGCCACAGCCTCTCCGACCGCCTAATCGACGCCATCATCGAAGAGGTTCGCGCTGCCGTGGCCGATTGGCCGCGCTTTGCCGAAGACGCCGGCGTGACCCGGGCCTCTCGCGCTGAAATCCTCGCCGCCCACCAGGCGGTCGAGGCTTCCTTCTCGACCTGAACTCTAGGCGGCCTGGACGACGTAGCCGCCCTCACCCCACCCCGTCACCCGCATCAGCTCCGACACCCGGCGGCCGCCGGGCGTGCGCGCAATGTGGATCACAAGGTCGATCGCCTGACCGATCGCCCTGTGCGGAATCCGCTGCGTCACCTCGCCGATCAGGTCTTCCAAGCGACTGAGGCCTTCCGCCGCGCTGTTGGCGTGCAAAGTCGCCAACCCGCCCGGGTGACCGGTATTCCACGCCTTCAAGAGATCCAGCGCCGAGCCGTCGCGCACCTCGCCGATGACGATGCGGTCGGGCCGAAGCCGCAGCGTGTCGCGCACCAGGTCGGTCATGGTCACCGCCGGTTCCGTGCGCTTGGTCAGCATCTGAATCTGGTCGGCGGCCGAGCACTGCAGCTCGGCGGTGTCTTCGATCAGGACCACTCGGTCGCCCGCAAAGGCCGGCTCGGCCAGGATGGCGTTGGCCAAGGTCGTCTTGCCCGACCCGGTGCCGCCCACGATGAGCAGGTTTTGGCGCAACTCGGCGGCGGCCCGGATCGTCTCGGCCTGGCTCGCGCTCATCATGCCGCCCTCGACATAGTCGGTGAGGGTGAACACCACCTCGGGCCGCTTGCGGATCGCGAACGCCGGCCGCGCCACGACCGGCATGAAGGCGCCTTGGAAACGCTCGCCGGTCTCCGGCAGGGTCGCGCTCACCCGCGGCCGGTCGCGGGTCACCACCTCCCCCGCGTGATCAGCCAGGAGGCGCAGGATCCGGTCGGCGTCAGCCGCCGCCAGCAGCTCGCCTGTCCAAGAGCGCCCCTCCCCGATCCGGTCGATCCAGATCTTGCCGTCGGGATTGACCATCACCTCGACCACCATGCGGTCGGCGAGGGCGGCGGCGATCACCGGTCCCATGGCCTGGCGCAGCGCGGCGACCTTACGGTCGAGAACAACAGGATGGCGTTCGGTCATGGGGCGCTCGCGGGACAAGGAAGGGTCATAGGCTGCCGTCGTCGTCATCGGCCCGCAGCGCCGCCACAGGGGCCAAGGTGAGGTAGTCGTACGCCAACACCGCCTCTTGGGCGTCGGCGGCCTCTGGAGGGCCCTCAGCCCCGCTGTAGCGGGGCTTGGGGACCCGGACACCGGCAAAGGCTTCTGGCGGGGCGCAGACGGCCCGAACGCCACACCAGTCGATGCTGGCGGGTCCGGGCAGATCGGCCGCGCCCGGCCGCTGCTCATAGGCCGCCGGCACACCGTGGAAATAGGCTCCGGTGCGCGCCTTGAAGAACGGCTCTTCGTAGTAGCGGATCTTGTCGGCCAGGATCGGCTTGGTGTTGTTCACGAACAGGAACTGCTTGCGGTCATCCAGGCCGCGCACGTCCTCCTCCGACAGGATGTAGCGCTGCTGCTCTGACTGCGAAGTCGACCGGTGCGCCCGCCCGAACAGGCTGCGCGGGTCGCTGTAGCTCTCCCGCATCTCTAGCGCCTTGCCGGCGCGGCGCGTGACCTTCTCGATGCTAGTCGGCTCCGACGTCGCGAACGTCGCGGTGATGTGCATGTTGTCGAATAACGGCGTTTTGTCACCGTATTTGGAGAACACGTCGTTGAAGCTCTGGCAGACCAAGTGGGCGGTGATCCCGTAGCCGGCCATCTCGCCCATGGCGTTCTCTAGGAACGGCAGACTGCCGAGCTTGGGAAACTCGTCGAGCAACAGCAGCAGCCGATGGCGCTTACGGCGCCGCCGGCTGTCATAGTGCTCATGCTCCATCAGGCTGTTCACGCTCTGGCGCATGAAGACCCGCACCAGGAAGGCCAGGCGGTCGGCATGGGCCTGCGGGGTGATCAGGTAGAAGGTCACCGGCGCCTCGGCGCACACCAGGTCGCCGATCGAGAAATCCGACCAGCTGGTGGCGTATTCGACCAGGGGATCGGCCCACAGCGACAGCGAGGCCCGGCAGGTCGCCAGCACATTGGACTTCACCCGCTCGTCCATGCCGGCGAGCGCTGTGGCCCCCAGCCGCACCTCGGGATGGGTCTCGGGGATGGGCGCCCCGTCCGCGTCGCGCGCCAGGCCATCGTCCGCGTGATATTCGGGCTGATGGCGATGCTGGGTGTGCAGCATGGCGTGTAGCGTCGGCTCGATGTCGATCAACAGCCGGCGGACCTGCGCGAGGTTCTTGCGCTCGTCAGGCTCGCTGTAGAGCACATGCAGGATCACCGCCGTGAAGAAGTCGGTGGCGCTCTGGTCCCAGAAGTTCAGGTCGCCGGCCTTGCGCCCGAGCGGGTCGACCAGAATGCCGACCACATTCTGGATGTCGGCGATTTCCATCGGACCCTTGCGGACCTCGAACAGCGGATTCCAGCGCACCGTGTTGGGATCGGTTGGGGCGAAGTAGAAGACGTGGCTGAACGTCTTCCGATGATCGGCCGTGATGTGCCAAAGCTCGCCCTTGCGGTCGTAGACAAAGGCGCTCTCCGGCCAGGCCACCAGAGTCGGCACCACATGGCCGGCGCCCTTGCCGCTGCGCGAGGCCCCCACGATGATGGCGTGCTCCGGGCCACCGTAGGTCAGATAGCGGCCCTTGAATCGGCCCAGCACCCGGCCCCGGATCTGACCGCCTTGGCCGAACAGTTTGGCGCGCGCGACGTCCGCCAAGTCCGCCCAGGCGTCGCGGCCAAACGCCTTGGGCGCGCGCCCCGAGCCGCGGGTTACGAGCGCCGTGAAAAGGATCGGCGCCATCGCCACCGCGAGCCCCGCCAGCCCGGCGCCATCGAACAGCCGCGGGTAGCGCGGCTGCAACGCCAGATACCATTCGGCGAAGGCCCAAGGCCGATAGAGCCGGACCGGGCCGAGGTCCGCCCAGCCCGCCCCCAAGGCGGCCGCGTAGTGCAGACCGTGCGCCGCCTGTTGGGTGGCCCAACCGAGGCCGAGCAGGATCGCCAAGACCGCGATCGGCAAGACGAGGAGGAGACGCTGGGAGGTCGTCATTGGAACCTCATCGACCTGGAAGGATGCCGCGGCCGATGGTCTGGCCCATGGAGCGATTGACGCGCTCGACGGCCAGCGCCCGAGCCTGCGCCGGATAGCGCAGCAGGGCGGCCCGGGCGGGCCCGCCGACCTCGCGGATGAACCGGGTTTCGTCGGGCAAGCGAGACGGAACCTGCAGCTCCTTCTGGCCGAGCGCCTGGGCGACCCGCAGATCATTGTAGGCCCGCGTGGCGCCCTCAATCCGCTTGTCGATCCGCTTGATCTTGCGCTCCAGCGTGCGGCGCTGACGCGCCACGTCCCCTGCCCGCTCCAGCTGCGGCCCGCGTCGCCCCGCGACATAGGCCTGACCGGCCGGCGAGGCGATCCAGGCAGCTCGCACCTGCACATCGATCTGCGCCCGCCGCGCCGCCGCACGCGCCCGGGCGATGGCGTTAAGCTCCGCGTGCTTGGCCCAGATCATCCGCGCCGGATTGCGGATCCACTGGACGAGGGCGAGCCGCCTCTGGCGCACGCTGGCCACCCGCTGCTCGACCTGACGCAGCCGAAGTTTGGTCGCCGCCAGCGCCGCGCGGGCGGGCTGCAAGAGCTCGCGCTCCACCGCCCGCACGCTGTCGATTTTCGGTAAGACCAGCGCCGACCTTTCGGCCGCCCAACGATCCCGTTCCGCGATCATCCGGGCGCGCATCTGCTCGGCCTCCGTCGTTAGTTTCGCCACCGGCACGGCGATCACCGGCGCCTCGCGCACCAGCCGATCCGCCGTCGCCTGAAAGTCCGTCCGGAGCTCTTTTCGTTTGGCGTTGTGGGCGCTGGTGTCCCGGTTCTGCTGTCCACGCTCCGAGGCGATGTCCTTGCGCTCCAGAGCGCTCGCCGTCGGCCCCAAATGCACCCCGGGCTCCCGGTCCGAACCCTGCTCGGCCAGGGACAAATGCGAGACCTGCGGCGCGTCGGGACCAAGATGCCGACGCAGATGTTCGTTCTGGATTTCCGCCCACGCAGACCGCCATTCGCGGACCGCCTTCGGGCTCCACCACTCGGCTGGCTTCTTGCCGAATCCGGCCGGCGTCACCGAACGGGTCGTCACCAGAATATGGGCATGGAAATTACGCTCGTCGCCGGCCTGACCAGGCCGGTGCATCGCCACGTCGGCGACCATCCCGCGCGCCACCAACTGTTCGGCGACGAAGGCCTCCACCAAGGCCCGCCGCTGCGCGAAATCCAGCTCGTGCGGCAGCGAGACCAACAGCTCCCTCGCGGGCACGGCGTCCTTGCGATTCTCGGCCGCCTCGGCCGCGTTCCATAGCGTCTGACGATCTCCGAAAGCTTCCGGGGCGTCGGTTGGCGCCATGATGGCCGCGAACTCGATGTCGCCCTTGGCGCCGAAGTCGAACTCCATCGCCAGACGCTCGTCGATCAGGCGATCGCCCGAGCGATAGGCCGCCGCCGCGACGGCGGATCGGCCGGCCGATCTCTGGATGGTTTGGACCTCTAGACGGTACTGCGCCATGCGCCCTCCTCCAGCCTCTTCGCTACGGCCTCTGCCGGGATCGCTAAGGGCAGCGCCCTTGGCTCAAGGTTTCCTGCGGATCGTAGAGACGAAGGGCCTTGAGGGTGTCGGGCGGGGCCTGACCGCAGGGTTGGTGGGCGCAGCACATCCAACCCGTAACTGCGCCCTTGTGACGAAATACGACGAACCCCGGCATAGACCGATTTGCGCTTTGGTGGCAGGATTACGCCGTTTCGTGCTTTTTCTCCAATGAAAGGCCGCGTCATGGCCAAGGTCGACAAGCGCCGTAGGAACGCCCGCCCCTCCAAGTACAAGCCCCGCTCGCCCGCCCAGCTCGCCCGCAAGCGCGAGCTCTGGGCGGCCCGTTCAAGCGACCGCGAACGCGCGAAAAGGACCGACGAAGAAGCCGCCCTGGTCGACCGTCTGGCCGAGCTGGAGACTGCGCTTCGAGAGGCCGGCCAGGACGGAGTCCACAAACAGCGGCACGTCACCCCGCTCGAAGATATCGAAGACGACGCCAAGCGCTTCCACGTCCTGAAAGCCCGTGTCGAGCGGCTCGAAGCCCTGTGGTCGATCAACAAACGCAGGCGCGAAACGCGCGGCAAAATCATCATCGGCGGCGCCCTGCTGGCGGAAGCCGGCGACGCCCATTTTGCCGGAGACGACGAGCTGCTCGCCCGCCTGGGCGACATCCTTGATCGCCGTGTCGAGCGCGTCCGCGACCGCCTGACGGTGCGCGAACTCCTAGGCAATGTACCCCTGCCCTTGCGCCCGGGCGGCGACCTGGATGAGGACGCTGAAAGCGCCCTTCAAGCTGCCGGCGACCGCCTCCCCGATTTCGATCTGATGGCCGAGACAGCCCTCGCTCAGGAAGACGCTGACCCCCTGACGCCGAGCGATCTCGACCCCGACGACGCGGACCTCGATCAGGCCTAGCGCGCCGCCTGATCATCGCTCGGCGCCGGCCGCAAGGCCGGGTCCCACCACGAAGATCGAGCGGCCCGGGTCGGTGACATTGGTGGCCTGCAACGACCCCTGCCCGGCTTCACGCGCCGCCGCATCGGCCGCCGGGTCTCTCGCTGCGTCCGCCCGGTTGTCGCCGACGAAAATAGCGCCGCCAGCTGCCTGCCAAGCGGCGGCGGACGTCGATCCGCGAGGGGTGGTGGTTGCGGCCGTCGTGCGAGATCCCCTGCCCCCAGCGGACCGCGCTTCGACATAGAAACTGTGTGCGCCAATCACCGCCGAGGGACCCGTGCCCCCGAAGTTGACTAAGCCCTCAGACACCTCGCCCCGACGGGCGCGGTCCGCAACGATCTGCGGGTTCTGGAAGAAGCGCGCGCCGTTCGTCAGGTCCGGCAACCGGCCTTCCAGTGCGAGGTTGAGGATAGTCTCGATCCGGGCGCGTTGCGCGACGGTGGAGGCCGGCAGGCGACGCCAGTCACCGCCAGCGCGCATCACCGGCTCGAACTGGCCGCGGGCATTGACCACGGCCTCGACTGTGGCGCCCCACCGCCCGTCCTGGACCCGGTTGAGGATCGTGTAGACGACGGCGGCCAGGCCGCTGTCGCCCTGATTGCCGGCTTCGGCGAAGGCGACGCGGGTGATCGCTTCGCGTGCGTCAGGACCGGCCACGAGGGGACCCAGACCGCTCCCCATCAACGGCGGCGTCATCGCCGCCAAGGCAGGCGCGGGAGGCGGGCAATTGACGCCCGCGGGCATGGGTTGGGCGCTCTGTCCGCGCGCCAGCAGCAGGCACAATCCCGCCAGGGCTGCCGGGTCCATCAACGGTCTCCAAGGGAGGAAAGCGACAGGGTCACCGGCCGGAACACACCGACGATGTCGGCGCGGTTCACCGGGCCGAAGTAGCGACTGTCGAAGCTGTTGGGGATGCGGTCGGAGAAGACGAACACCTCGCCGTCGCGAAGCCGGCGGCAGCCGGTCCAACGCGGCAACACGGCGCCACGGCGATCCTGCTTCAGGATGGGGGCCCGCACCTGCCCATTGATCACCAGCCGGCCGTCGTCCGTGCAGACTTGGTCGCCGGACACGGCGGCGACGGACTTCAGCACCGGAACCCGGCGCAGGTAGTTCATGTGCCCGTCGGCGTAGGGAAAAGCGGCCGCAGGCGCGGGAAAGGCGACCAGCGCGCCGACCCTCACCGGCTCGTCCTGCCGCGCGTAAAGACCCTCCGGCTCACTGGCCGTTCGGTTCCACAAGAGGAGCGGACGAACGCCCCCAGCTGTGGCGATAGACAGCGCCCCGATAAGCGCGGCGCCGCCGCCGAGAGCGCAGGTCACGGGCGTCCAACGCGGGGCTAAAAGGGACAGAAGCATGGGGTGGGACCGGCGCAGCCTAAACGAGCCGAAGGCTCGGCAGGGCTTGCGGCCACGATGTGGCTAATGGCCGGCGATTGTGGGCTTGGGATCGCCGCGCGCCATACCGTCCCTGAGGCCCAGCATGATCTGTTCCCCTCCCCTGTCCCATAGAGCCAGCTTCTGGAGAGCTGTCAGGCTCGCCCTAATAAAGCTCCGCATCCGCAGTGACCGGGACGCTTCTTGAAGGCTGAGCTTGAGCCCCTGGCCGCCAGGCTTCGGCGCACCATCCGATCGTATGACCCCCAGGATGTCGGTGGGCGATCCCCCGGCAAGTCTTGCGTTTAGCTCAAGCCGGCGACTAGGGCCGATTTTTAGGCCCTGCTTCGCCGGCGCGCCTGACGCGGCTGCATTAGGGAGATTGTTAGAAAAGAGGTTAGGTAAGTTAAGCGGCCGGGAAGAGCAGAAAGTTCCTCTGGAATCAAACGCGTAAGATGTCCCCAGGTGGGCGTTAGTCCGTGGATCGGTGGCTGATGCCCCGTGCTTGGGGTGGCTGTTCCCCCGCCTGCGGCGTGGGCGTTCCCCCGAGCGTTTCCACAGGCAGGTCTTGGACCGGCACGGTGGGTGATCCCCCGATTAGGATGGTTGTTGCCGGTGGGCATTACCCCGAAACCAAGGCACTGACCTTCATCAGGCCGCGCCAAGTGCGAATTTCACCCCGGCAGCATCGTCACGGTGGGTGATACCCCGAACGGCGAGGCGCGCGCCTGGCCTCCCGGCGCTGTGAGTGGGTGATATCCCGATGGCGAGCGCCCTTGTCGGTGGGTGATACCCCGAAAGCGGGCGTTTGAAGAGGTGGGTAATCCCCCGAGATCGCGGCGACGTTAGCCGCAATCGAGATCTGGCGCCGAAATAGCCCGGTTGAGCGGCGCTTTAACCCTTTATTCACCACTTTGGCGGTCGCCCAGCCGAGTCTGGTGGGTGATAGACCGTCTCCGCGCCTGACAGCCGCGAGTGAAGAACCTGCTCTAGCGCCTTGTTATTAAACGCTGTATCGATTTGGGGTGGGTGATAGCCCGTTAGAGTTCTCGCTTGAAGAGTCGCCGACGCTCGAATGTGTTGAGGAGGCCGTCAACCTCGGCGGCACGGCGATCTTCGCGCTCGCGGCGGACGCGCGCGGCGTTTTCGGCCTCAAGTTCAGCCCGGATCTGCGCACGTTCGACGACCGTGCGACGGATAAACCGCACGGCCTGGGAGCCGTCGCCGACGGTTGTGAAGGCCATGTCGTATTCGGGCAGCTCGTTGGCCTCGACGATTTTGCGCATCATCCGGCCAAATTCCTTGGGCGCGCTATCTGAACCGGTCTTGTCGTGCAGCAGGCTGACGCGGCACGTCCAGCCATCGTCCTGGTCGCCCGCGTGTTTACGGGCGATGCGATAGAGGGCCCGCTCCAGGCCGCCCGACAGATGGAAATAGTCTGGGTGCATGGTCAGCACCGATTTTTCATTGACGATCCCCTCCCAGACCCAGTCCGAAAGCGTGATCTTGAGCGCGATAGGCTTTTCGGTAATCGGGTCGACATCGACCTCCCAACTGTCGAGCCAGGAGAAACGGCGGTCGCGGCCCTTTTTGGCGCGTATCGAGGTGAATATGGTCGTGGTGGTCAGGCGGTCGAGCGCGGCCTTGAGGTCGGCATAGCCTTTTCCGCCGGTATCGCGGTGGATTGAGCGCAGAAGATCATAGGCGGTGACGCGCAGGGTGCGCGGCACGTCGTTCTTGCCCTCGGCCTTGATCCGGTTGAGCGCGCTGGTCGCCCAGATCAGGATGTCGGCATCCCAAATGGTCGCCATGCCATAGGCGGGCACGGCCTCGACCTTCACATAGGCCTCGCCGTCGGCGCTCTTGTACTCGATCGGCTTGAGGCGCTTGCGCTTTTGCAGCGAAAAAAACGGCCGCTCCATCGTCTCGCGCTGATCCTTCAAGGAAAGATCGCGCATCAACGGAATGAAGAGGTCGAATTGGTTGCCGCGGTCCTTGGGGGCCGTCATTCGCCCTGCCTGTGCACTGTTTGATTCCGACTAGCCCGATTCGTCGGTGGCTCCCCGCCACCTCCGAGCGCGCCGGGCAAGCGGGCAAATGGGGCTTTGCCGGCTTGCCCATTAACCGCGTTCGCCCATGGGCGGTTTCTCTATTTTCGTAGGCGGCGACCATCCTGCGGCTGGCGCTCTAGATCTACCGGATACCCCTTGGCCGCCAGCGCCTCGAGCACGAGATATTTGACCGTCACCCGGCGACGGACGGCCTCGAGTTTTAGGGCCATCCAAAGGGGATCATCGATCTCAAGCTTCAGCGACGAAGTGCGTTCGTCGCCCTGCGGTTCGGGCTGAGCCCTCGGCGAGTCCGTTTTTTCGTCAGTGCGCCGCGAGATGGCCGCGGGCGCGGGCGCCAGGGCCAGGGCGAGTGTTTCTGGGCCGGTGGCCGGCGTTTGGGCCGCATCGTGCGAGGGCCGACCAAAGCCCAGGTCACGCGTGGCTTCTTTCAGCGCTTCAGTAGTCGCCGGGTCATTGATCGGGCGTGGACGCGGGGCCGGCTGAAAGGTTGGTCGGGCGATCTTCTCGGTCATGTCTCCCCTCCCCGCTTCAGGCCGCTTGAGCTTGGCTGGCGGCCAAGGCCTCAAGCAGCTCGGCCAGCACAGCGGCGATTTCCCGCGCGGCCTTGGGCTCGCCGCCCGGCGCGCTGGGCGTTAGTCCCGTGAAGTGGATTTGCTGGTAGGCCGCGCGGGTGATCACTTCGGTGTTGAGCACGGGGATCGCGTTGTCGCGGATTTCCTGGCGAGCGTGGGTGGCCACGCGACTGTTAAGCGGGTTCATCTGGCTGAACACCACGCGCGCGGGGATGGCGCGCTTGAGCATCTTTTCGGCGCGCCGGACGACTTCATAGGTGCGATAGACCTCCTGTAGGTCCATGCCCGAAATTTTGGTGGGGATCAGCACCATATCGCTTTCGGCGATGGCGTAGGTGACGGCCTGCGAGGCCGCGCCTTCCAGATCGACGAAGACCAAGGCGTACTGGGTGGCAGCCTCGGCGATCACGTCCTGGATCTTGGTCTCGTTGGCCTCGCTGACCACTGTGACCTTGCAGTCGTCGCCGGCGCGTTCGCGCCAGGCCTGGACGTGACCGTTGGGATCGCCGTCGACGATCGCCACCGATCCACCTTGTCGTGCGAAGGCGTCAGCCAGGCACATGACCAGGGTCGTCTTTCCCACGCCGCCTTTTGTCGAACACACACTGATCACCGCCATAGATCTGCTCCTCGGTGGGAATGGGCGCTCGGGCTTTGGGTCGCTTGACCACTAGCCCCATCGGTCAATTGGACTTTAGGCGGATTTGGTAAAGAACACGCTAACCCAACTACGCGCTCGGCCGAAAACAGTTTTTGGTCTTTAGGCCAAAATCGCAAATGCGCAAACGCGCTATTGGGCAAACACCCCGGCGCGCATCTGCCCGCTTACCCCGACGCCCTCTAGCCCAATCGCCCAACACCGCAAACGACCTGACGAGCGCTCGCGCCAATGCGCATTTGCGTATCGCCCCGCTTGCCCGCGCCCCCTCTTGCGCAAACCAACCTTCAGTCATTCGGGCATTCGGGCATTCGGGCATTCGGGCATTCGGGCATTCGGGCATTCGGGCATTCGGGCATCCGGGCATCCGGGCATCCGGGCATCCGGGCATCCGGGCATCCGGGCATCCGGGCATCCGGGCATCCGGGCATCCGGGCATCCGGGCATCCGCCCGCACGCGCCAATACCCGCACGCCCTTTCGCCCACCTGGGCAAATACCCATTTGCCCAGGTGGGCCGCGACGCCAACGCCACGGAAGCGATTCAGGCCAATCACACAGACATTGAGTCTGACTATCCGGCTAGACCGGCGATCACCCTTTCCCCCACGCGCCCCTCCCCCCAAGTTCCCATTTGCCCGTACCGACACCACTAGGCGGCAACAGAGCCGAGGGTGCGGATAGCACGCCGACACCAGCAAGCGCGTCTCAACCGCCGACACGCTCTGTGGCGCACAGGTTAGGGCAGGGGAGGGAGGAGCACCGGTGGGCGAAATGGCCCCCAAATGGGCTCATCGCCCGCCCCCCCAATCTCGCAGCCTTTGCGGGCCCGCCAGCCGAAACCGGCGGGCCCTGTCCAAGACTAGTCCTCGTCGGCCGCCTCATGCCGATCGAGAGACTTTAGCTCGTGATGCGGCGTGGCGACCACCACCTTAAAGAAGAACCGCTCCTGGCCGCTTTGGTCGGTGTAGCGGTCGTGGCGGATCTCACCTTCGACGAACACTTTGGAGCCCTTGGGAAGATGGCGGCCTTCCAGCCAGCCGACGGTGCCTTGGTTCCAGATCTCCACCTGGTGCCAGGTGGTGTAGTCCTTCCGATCGCCGTCCTTCTTGGTGTAGCGGTTGGTGGCAACCCGCAGGGTGGCGACCTTCTTGCCGCCCGAGACGGTGCGGATTTCAGCGTCGGCGCCGGTGAAGCCGATGAGTTGAACCTTGTTGAGCATCACGTTTCTCCAATTGACCGCCGGGAAGAACCCCGGCGGCTCGCGGTCCCTGCCGCGATCACGCGACCTGCTGGGCCGGGCGAAAGGGCCGGGCCAAAGCCCGCGGGGTGTGGAAACCGGCCTGCACAGAGCGCAGCGGCGGAAGGCCGGAGGGTCCTGAGGCCCCGCGCCTCGCGCGCGAGGTCGGCTTTGACCCGGAACCGCCCGGCCTAGGTTCGTGGAATTGATCGCGGGGGACCGCAGCCCGCTGGGCGTTTGCTCGGGGTATTGGTGACCGGCCTCAATGGTGGACTGGCTTCATGCGCCTGGCCAGATTTCCACAGCGCGGGCTCAATGAGGTCGCCACAAGGCGTCATTCCCGCAGCCAAGGACGGCGCGGACCACTTTCCAAGCAAGGTGGCGAGTCTGCACCACGGCCCGTCGCGGCTAGGAAGCCAGCGAACCTGGGGGCAGAAGGCCGTCTTGGCGCGATCCGCTGTCCGACACCCTCTAAGGTCAGATGCCGCGACTCGCGGTGGGCGGTCCACGAGGGGTAAGGGTGATGGGCCGTCCGCCAGGCGGAGCGACAGGCGCGGCAGTTGGGCTTTGATCGGCCCGCAGGCGATGCGCTACGGGCGCACGGCACAAATTGGACAAATGGGACGTTTGGGATTATCTATAACGTCATGATCGAAGAGGATCGTCCCATGACCGCCGCGAACGCCCGCCGCTCGACGTCTCGAGGCTCTGCAAAGATGGCCAGCCCTGCAGCCGCAGACCTGATTGGCATGTTCGTTCAGCGCAACCCAAAGTCCAACAGGGGCGAGCTGAGCGAAGTCGTCAAGCTGGTCGCCGAGTTCAGCGCCACGGCGACGAAACTCTCGCCGTCCGCCCGCAAGCGGCTGATCGCCCGCAAGGCGCAGTTCAAGAAATTCATCGCCGAAATCGCCGCCGAACCGGAGGCCGCGCCGCAAGTCCTGAAGCTGGTCGCTAAGGGACCGGCCGAAGTCAGCCAAGGCGCGGGCCTGGGTCAGGTGTTGTCGGCCGAAGTGGGTAAGGCCCGGATCGCGAGCTATGCGATGCCGACCAAGGTCGAGGATTGGGCGGGCCCGCTTGCGGGACCGACCGAGCTTGAGCGAGACTTTGGCGTCGCCCGCTCCACCCTGCACAATTGGCAAAAGCAGGGGGCAGTGATCGGCCTGCTGGTAGGCGTACGCAAACACGCCTTCCCGACCGAGCAGTTCGTCGATGGCCGCCCCGTCTCGGGGCTCGGCCCGGTCGTCGAAGCCGTTGGCGAGCCGCGCATGGCATGGCTTTGGCTGCGTGAACCCAATCCCGAGCTCGGCGGCGTCGCCCCTCTGGCGCGCCTGAAGGCCGGGGCGACCGACAAGGTCGTTGAGGTTGCCCGGTCGAACTTCGCCAGCGCGTGACGCTCGACCCCGACATCCTGGCCGACCTCGCCGTCGAGATCCCGCCGAACGCTTATGTGCGCGTCACGCCGATGGCCCATGCGGCCACGCCGCTGGGGGCGGGGTTTGGCGTGACGCGCTTCGCCAGCCCGACCAAGGCCTTCAGGGTGATCTACCTGGCCCAGGACTTGACCACGAGTGTGGCGGAAACCCTTGTCCGCGACCGCTTTCAGGGCAAGGCGACCCGCAAACTCCTCGATGTCGAGGCCGCGACCTGGGGGGCGACCGAGATCACCGCCCGAGCGCCCCTAACGCTGATCGATCTGCGCACGACGGGCTTGGTGCGGCTGGGCGTGTCAACCGAAGCCGCCCGCGGAAAGGCGCAGGGGCAGGGGCGCAAACTCAGCCAGGCGGTCTACGACCAAACCGACGCCGATGGCTTGGTCTACAGCTCCCGCCTGACCGGTCGCACCTGCATCTGTGTCTACGACCGCGCCCTGCCTGGCGTGCTCGCCGCTTCGCCGGTCGTCGAACTCACCCATCTGGCCGGCTTCGTCGACGCGCTTAAGGCCCTCAACGTCACCCTGATCGCCACGCCGTAGAGGCGCTCTGGCGATGAATCGGAACGAATCACCAACCCCAAGGGATGGTGGGTTCAGGACCGCCCACCTCCAGGGCTTGCAGTCTGTTCGGCGCCTGTTCTGCGGTGTCCGAGGCGCGGCGCCTCGAGGGCGCCGCGCCCTTGGTCAGTGGCGGGTCCTGTGGTTGTCGTGCAGCAAGGTATGGAAGTGGGCGATGGCCGCGGCCTCAAGCTCGAACGGCGTGGCGCTGCGCTCTTCCTGACGGTCCAGCTCCTCGGCGATCGCCAGGACGTCCCAGCATTCGGCCACCACGTACCAGCTGCCGGTGTCATAGAAGTCGTGGGCGTGTTGGAAAACCGCTTGCGCCATCGCCATCGTCGTCATCGTCGTCTCCCGCTTTGCTGCCGGATCGGCGGGCTCGTTCCCGCGATCTCGCGACCGGGAAGGGCGGGGAGTAGGGCAGGGGACAGGGTCGGGGCCGATGGAAACCGGCCTGCAGCGCAGCGAAGGCCGTGAGGGTCCGTCGGCCCCGCCTCGCCCTCGGCGAGGTCGCCTTGGCCCCTAACCGGCCCGCCCTAGGGTCGTGAGTTGGATCGCGGACGAGCGCGCTTCGGCGGCGCCCATCTGGGAGACGACCTTCGATGTTGCGGTGACGTCAGGAGATCACACCCCCTCGGGGCCGCTTAGCCTCCAGCGTCGGTGCGCCTTCAGGCCCGGGCGACAGGCACTTCGTCGAGGCGCGTCGTATAGCGCGGCGTCCGCCACTCGGCCTTTTGCGTCCAGCGCGTTCGCCCTGTCGTCGCCCCGATGACCACGCTGCCGCGTCCAAAGCGCCGGTTCGAGGCGTCCAGCGCCGCCATCAGCCGTTCGGAACGGATCGGGTCTTTCGCCCCCAGCAGGCTGGCCTGCACCTGTCCGGCGGGGGCCAGCCCCTCACAGATCACCCCGGCCTTGCTATAGCGATACCCGTCCCGCCAGGCTTGGCGCGCCGCCTGCCGCGCGCCCGCGACCAGCTGGGTGCTGTCGGCGGTCGCCTCGAGGAAGGTGACCGCGCCGCTGGCGCTGTGATGCGGACCCGCGCCGAACGGGTTGGTGTGCATGAACACCGACAGCCGTGGGGCGACGACGCCATTGCGACGGAGCTTCTCCCCCACTCGGCTGGCGAAGCTGGCGACCGCCTGCAGAAGGTCGTCCAGATTCGTGAGCGGCTGGCCAAAGCTTCGGGTCACCGCGCACCCCTTGCGGCCCGCCGGAACCTCATCCCACGACAGGCAGGTCTGGGCGCGCAGCTCCAGAACCAGGCGCTCGCCGACCACGCTGAGGATGGCGCGGGCCAGACGCGGATCGAGGTCCCGCAATTGGCCGGCCGTGGTCACGCCCATGGCCGTCAACCGCGCCGCATAGGCCGGGCCGACGCCCCAGACGTCGCCGACCGGCAGCGCGTCCAAGGCTGCTGCGCGCACCTGCGGATCGCCAAGATCACAGACGCCCTCCAGCGCCGGCGTCCGTTTGGCCAAGTGGTTAGCCACCTTGGCCAGGGTCTTGGTGGGACCTAGCCCGACGCAGGTCGGGATCCCGGTCCACTGGCGGACGGTCGCGCGCAAGGCGCGGGCATGGCCGACCGGATCAGCCAGCCCGGAGAAATCGAGAAAGCTCTCATCGATGCTGTAGATGACGACGTTGGGTGCGAACCGCTCATAGACGGCGTTCACCCGCCGGCTCATGTCGCCATAGAGAACATAGTTCGACGACAGGGCGACGACCCGCTCGCGGGCGCAGAGCTCGCGGACCTTGAAATAGGGATCGCCCATCTTCAGCCCGATGGCCTTGGCCTCGGGGCTGCGGGCGATGATGTTGCCGTCGTTGGACGACAGCACCACGGTCGGGCGCCCCTCCAGGCGCGGATCGAATACCCGCTCACACGAGACGTAGAAGCAATTGCCATCGCTCAGCGCGATCACCGGCCTCATCGGGTCGGCCGATGCGCGCGCAGCGACCAGGCAACCACGCCCCAGACACTGATTTCGCTGTGCGGATCGGGCGCGAAGGGCGGGGATCGTGGATTGTCGTGGCTGAGCGTCGGTCGGCCGGCGACATAGGCCAGCCGTTTGACCGTCGGCTCCCCGTCGATGACGGCGACCACCACGTCGCCGGAGACCGGGGCCAACGAGCGGTCGCAGACCAGGTAGTCGCCGTCCAGGATGGTTGGCGTCATGCAGTCTCCAGACGTCCGCCACAGGAAGGTGGCGGCGGGGTTGGTGACCACCAGGCGGCTGACGTCGATGGCGTCCTCGATCCAGTCGTCGGCCGGGCTCGGAAACCCGCAGCAAATGCGGAAGCCCACGAGGGGGAGGGGAAGGGGAAGACCGATGACGACGGGACGCATGAGACCTCGAAAGCCTGCCGACACGGGGGCAGGCGGCGAGGTCGAGAACATAAGTAGAACATTTGCGCGCCCGCAAGGGGGCATCGCGCCTGTCCACAAGCCGCCAACAGACAAATGGGCGTGACGGCGCAAGCCGCCACGCCGCGAAATGTCATCCGCGAACCTTGACCGGCAGGTGACGGATACCCTTTTCCGCCGCCTTCTGACCGAGGTTGAGGGCGGGTCCGAACGGCTGCAGCGAGGCGCCCCGCGCGGGGTTCAACGTATTGGCCAGGGTCAGTACGCAGACCGGCTCCAGCGCGATCAGCTCGTCATTGGCCCGGAACGGCGCCGCCCGACCGCATCGGTCGAAATCGGCCTTGGCCAGCACCAGGGTGACGGCCTTCTGCTTGGCCCACTTGATGGCGATCTTTTCGCCACCCTTGGCGCCCGTGGTCGCCAGAGCCATGTCGGGCCACTGCGCCTGCGCCCAGTTCAAGGCGTCGAAAATCCGGTGAGCGTCGTCCTCGGTGTCGGCCTGCGGCGCGGCGCGGAAGGCGACGATGACCGCGCCCGGGTCTGTTGCGGCGTGTTTGCGGGCCTTGGCGGTGCGAAGCGCGTCCCGCGCATCGATCTGGGCGGCGGTCAGACGCGAGGCTTTCACATGACCCTTCCAGGGGGACCAGACTTCGCCGGTCGCCGTGGTGTAGCTGGCGGCGGCCGCGTCCCGCACGAACTCCAGGGCCAGGCAGGCGACATCGGCGGCGCGGGCCTTGCGGGTGGCGTCCTGCATCTCGGTGTCGGCGATCTCCGAGCCGTCGAAGTCTCGGCTCAGGCGGTTGAGGTCATCCCGGGCCCGGTCGGCGTCACGTTCGATGCGCTGGGCGGCGGAATGGAAGGCCCCGATGAGGGTTTCGCAGATGATGGTCTGGAAGTCCTCCAGAGCGGTGTCGCCCAAGACGTCGAGGGTCTCGGTCAACACGGCATGGCCGAGCTGGATCAAGGCGTCTTCGTGAGGGTGGGGCCGGGGATCGTCGAGGGAGAGGGCCTGGGCTTCGAAGTGGGTCAGATGGCCGGTGAGGGGTGAGAAAGCAGGGGAGGGCATGATGGGGTCCTTGTCGGAGTTGGGTTTTGAGCCCGTCGGCTCGACGACCGCCCCGCGCCGACGGCTGGGGACGCCCACAAGGGCTTTGAGCGGAGCGTCCCTTGTGGGCGGCTCCGGACGGTGGCGAGGTCTCAAGAGCCAGAGGACTCAAGGACGCCAAGGCCGCCGGCAGGACCCCTGGCCGCCTTGGCTTCCCTACGCGCCGCCCACACCCCAGTCCGCCCACAGGCTCAGGCTCGGGTTCGCGGCCCCTGCCTCCCCTCGATGCGGTAGACGCGATCCTTCAGCTTGGGGATGCGATAGAGGCCGCCCAGCTCGCTGCGATAGACGAGGCCGCTGCGCGACCGCCCAGGCCAGGCGACAGCCTCGAAGCGGGAAAACGTCCGCCCGTCTCGAAACAGAATCGGCTCGGCCAGGACCACGACATCGCCGGGTTTGGGCGTCGGCTTGGCGGCGCGCGCCGACCGTTCCGACAGCCGGGCGCGGCACCGCGCTCGCCAGGCCAGGGCGTAGGTGTTGTCGGTCGCCGTGAGCAGATCGAGGATCCGCGCCGGACACTCGGACTCGCACGGCCCCATGGACTCCGACATGTCCTTGTAGCCGAACACCAGGCCCTCCCGGTCGCGCGGGTTGTAGCGCACCAGACAGACCAGGCCCCAGACTTCCCGCTCGCCCGATCCGGCGGTCATCCACTCGACGGCCGCATAGTAGGTGCGCCGCCCGACCAGGCTTGAGGCCAAGACGCGAGAGCCGCCGGTGTCGCGGTCATAGGTGAATTTCGCGTCGAGATAGGCTTTTGGGGTCGCGTACCCCGCCAGCGAGCGCATGTAGAGCCAGCCCATGGCGGCCTCCTTGCAAAGATGTTGGGAGAAGGCCGGCGTCAGGCGGCCAGATCGGCGATCGCATCCTGGGCGCTGAACGCGAGCAGGTAGTCGACGGCGCGCTGGGCGTGACCAGAGGCTTCGAGCAAGGCTGAGGGCCTGTGCCGCAGGATTTTCGCCCAATGGCCAAGATAGGCGGCGTGGCTGTCGAGCAGTTGCGGCGCGAGCCCGATGCGCAAGCCAAGCGCCGCCGCGCCGATCTCGGCGACGAGCTCCTCGAAGGCGTAAGCCTCGTCCCCGAACCGCTTGCCGAAGGCGCGGTCCAGACGATGCGCCGCGCCCGACCAATGCAGCTGCTCGTGCGCCTTGGTCGCCAGGAAGTCGTCGGGCGTGTCGAAGGCTTCCGGGCGCGGGAGCCGGATCAGGTCCAGCGCCGGCACATAGCAGGGCGTGCCGCCGCCGAACTCGACCCGGGCCGGGATCGCATCCAGCACGGCGTTGCGCGCCGCCGCGCGGGCGGCGGGGTCGGGATCGACGACGTCGAGGAAGGTGCGCGGGCAGTCGGTCAGCTGCTCGGCGTTGAAGACGCTGTAGGTCTTCAGATAGCGCAGAACGCGCGGGTCGCCGGCGTCGTCCGCCGCGCCGACCTCCGCCCCCTCGGACGGCTCGCCGACCAGGCGGGTCTTGTAGAGGATCGCCGGCGAGGCCTTCTCGCCCTTGCCGACCGGCGCCTGGATGGCCAGGGCCTGGCGAAAGGTGAACCAGTAGGGCGAGCGATAGCCGCGCAACGCGCCGGCGAAGGCCAGCAGCCAAGCATTGCTGCCGCTGAACGGCTCGCCGTTCGCTCGCAAGGGCAGTCTCGGATCGGCGCTGGCCGTCCAGGCCTGGCGCCACGGCGGAACGCCCGCCTCGATGCGGGCGATGAGATCTTGGATCAGGTCGTCGAGCGGGTTGGACATGGGAGCCTCCGGTCCGGCCCCGGGCCAATCCCGGAGCGCTTGCCCGCTCCGTCCCTTCCTCCAACCCTTTGCCGGCCAGGCCGCCAACGCAAAAGGAGCCGCCGGCCCATCACCGGCGGCTCCCGATCAACGGCTCCGATCCGTCAGGCCGCGGCCGGCAGGATGGTCTGCGCCGGCCAGCGTTCGAGGATGGCGCCCAGCACCTCTGGCCGATCGGTCGGTACGAAGACGCGCGGGGTGTAGGCGATGATCTCGACGAAGCAGCCCAGCGCCACGAAGCTGGACCGCTCCGCCCCCGCGCCGACGATCTCCAGCCGCTGGCGATCCATCACCTTAGCCCGACGCAACCAAAGGCCGCCGCTCAAGGCGACGGAGGCGCCCTCGCTCAACACCAGGCGGGCGGCCGAGGCGCCGTCGCCGACCGCGCTGGCGGTATCGGTCAGGCCTAAGGCGATCTTCAGCGGGGTGACCTGCGCGCGATCGAGCAGGCGGCCCAGCCAACGGCGCCCGTCCGGCGCCTTGAGCCGGCGCACGGACGTGCGCTTGTCGGGCAGGTTGCTCCAGATCGGCAGCAACAGGCCGGTGACCAACACGAGTTCGCGGGTCACCC
The DNA here is from genome assembly GCF_012184455.1 of Caulobacter sp. SSI4214. Classification (NCBI taxonomy): domain Bacteria; kingdom Pseudomonadati; phylum Pseudomonadota; class Alphaproteobacteria; order Caulobacterales; family Caulobacteraceae; genus Caulobacter; species Caulobacter sp. SSI4214. The sequence goes on from NZ_SZWJ01000034.1 coordinate 32,136, forward strand.
ACGGGTCGGCCGCCGCCAGCTCGGCGTCCCACGCCGCGCGCCAGGCCGCCTCATCCGCCGCTTCCCAAGCCGACTCCTCATAGGCCTTCAGCGGCGCGACGCTGCGCTTTTCCGGCCGGATCAGACGCACCGCCGGCACCAGGCGGTCGTCATCATTGGTCGTCGTGAGCCCCTGGATGACCAAGGCGGCGCGGCCAGACTTGCTGTTGACCGCGAACACCCGTGCGTCCGGGTTGGCGTCCGCCAAAGCCGCCTCGGCGCTCATCAGGGCTCGGGCGGTGCGCACCTGGACGCGAAGCAGCCGGGTCTCGGCCCCCGTCACCGCGTCGGTGCGGATGACCTCCTCGTCCAGCACCACAAGGTCGTCAGCCACGACGTCCTCCATGCCCCGGTCCAAGGCGCCGGACGCCGCCGCCCGCTCCAGGATGCTGGCCAGGATCTCGTCGAAGGCCGCAAACAGGCTGTTCTGATCGGCGATCCGCAAGGCCAGCAGCCGATTGAGGAAGGTGTTCATCGCAGGCATGTCGTCGGTCGATCGCAGCTCGCCGTCCCCGTCGAGCAGCCGCAGGCCGGTCTTGGCCTCGAAGGTCTCCCGGTTCATCGCCTCGACGTTGCCGAAGTGGAGCGCGATGTAGAAGGCCTGCAGCGCACGGTGCGCCCAAGGGCTCTCCAGGTTGTCCTCAGCGCGGAACAGCCCATTGCCGGCCGTCCGCCGCTCGCCGCGGGTCAGGGCGCCCAGGCTGTCGAGGCGCCGGGCGATGGTCGACAGGAAGCGCTTCTCGCCGTGGATGTCCGTGGTCACCGGCCGAAACAGCGGGGCGATGGCCTGGTTGGTGCGATGCGAGCGCCCCAGGCCCTGGATGGCCGCATCGGCCCGCCAACCCGGCTCGACCAGATAGTGGACGCGCCGCTGCTGGTTCGCCACGCCCAGATCAGCGTGATAGCTGCGCCCCGTCCCGCCAGCGTCAGAGAACACCAAGACGCGCTTCTTGCCACTCATGAAGGCGTCGGTCTCGGCCTTGGCGGCCGAGGCGCTGCGCCGCTCGACCACGCGGCGGCCATCACGGCGGATCACCCGGCGGCTGCGCCCGGTGATCTCGGCGACCTGTTCGGTCCCGAGCGCCTCGAGCACCGCATCCAGCACGCCGGGCACGGCCGGCAGGCAGGCCAGGTGGGTGACCAGCTCGTCGCGCAGGCGCAGGGCCGCCTGGCTGACGACGGGCGCGCCGTCGACCATCACCGGGACCATGGTGACATTGCCGTCCTCATCCTCGACCGCGTCCATCGCCATGATCGGGAAGGCGCCCATCAGGTAGTCGAGCACCTGATCCTTGGGCGTCAGATCGACGGCGAGGTTGTTCCATTCCTCCGGCGGGATCTCGGCGAGGCGTCGCTCCATCACCGCCTCATTGGTCGAGACCACCTGGACGATGGCCGAGCGGCCGGCCGCCAGGTCCTGGCGGATCGAGGCCACGAGGGAGGGGGCTTTCAGGCCCGCCAGCAGGTGACCAAAGAAGCGCAGCTTGGAGCCCTCGAAGGCCGACATCACCGCCGACGCCGCCTGGCCGCTCTTGGCCTTGCCCTCCTCGGTGACCCCGACCGCCTCCAGCGCGGCGCGCAGATTGTGGTGGATCAGCTGGTAGGCGTCGGCCCAAGCGTCCCAGATGCCGATGTCCTCGGCGCTGAGCGGATGGCGCAGGGCGTCATACTCCACGCCGTCGAACGACAGGGAGCGGGCGATGTAGAGCCCCATGGCCTTCAGTTCCCGGGCGATCAGCTCCATGACCGCCACGCCGCCGGTCTCGACGGCGTCCATGAAGGCCTCGCGCGTCGGGAACGGCGCATCGGGTCCACCCCACAGGCCCAGGCGCGCGGCGTAGGCCAGGTTCTCCGGGGTCGTCGCGCCGGTCGCCGAGACGTAGAGGATGCGGGCGTTGGGCAGGCGGTTCTGCAAGGCGAGGCCCGCCATGCCCTGTTGCGAGGCCTTCTTCGGTCCCCGCGCGCCCTTGGCGCCGCCGGCGGCGTTGGCCATGGCATGGGCCTCGTCGAAGACGATCACCCCATCGAAATCGGCGCCCAGCCAGGCCACGATCTGATCGAGGCGAGACGGCCGGTCGCCCCGCGCCGGTTGGCGCAAGGTGGCGTAGGTCGTGAACAGGATGCCGCGATCGAGGCGGATGGCGTCCGCCTGCTTCCAGGCCGACTGCGGGGTCAGATCACTGGCCGCGCCGCCGATCGCGCCCCAGTCGCGCCGCGCGTCTTCCAGAAGGGCGTCGTTCTTCGACAGCCAGACAGCCCGGGTTCGCCCCTGGGCGAGGTTGTCGGCGATGACGCCGGCGATCTGACGGCCTTTGCCGCAGCCGGTGCCGTCCCCGAGGAAAAAGCCCCGCCGGAAACTGACCGCGTCGGGCGTGTCGTCGCCGACGAGCAGCACCTGGTGCGGCGCTTCGCCGAGCCGCCAGCGGCCCGGCAACAGGTTGGCGTGGGCTTCGCCGGCGTAGATCACCGTCTCAAGCTGGGCGTCGGAGATCAGACCCGCGTCCACGATCTTGCCGGGCAGGACCGGCCGATAGGTCGGGGCCGGCGGCGCCACGGACGCCATCGGTCCGGATTCCACGAGCGGGGAGGGGTGAGGGCGGCTCTGGGCGAAATCGATCCGACCGAGCCGATAGGCCTGGTAGAGGCCGACATCGTGGCCTTCGCCGGACCAGGGCCGGGTCTCATAGGCGACGGGCGCCGTGGTGGCGAGGAAGGCCAGCCGGTTCGACGGCGTCGCCAGGGCCCGGGCACGCGGCGCGAGGATGGCGACATTGGAGACGGCCCGGAACTGGCGCGGTTGTGCGCTCGGCCGGGCCGCAACAGCGCCCGCCGCCCGGGCCGCGTCCGCCAAGCTCTCCGCCGCGATCACCGGCGAAAGTCCGCTCGCCTGGCCGCGGTCGATGACCAGGAGGCCCGTCTCGACCGAGGTCCCGTGTTTGGCGTAGGCGCGTGGCGGAAAGGCCAGCCGCAGCACAATCGGTCCCCGCGTCGCCAGGCGGCGCATAGCCTGGGCGTCCTCGAAGAGGCGCGTCGGCACGATGGCCGACAGCCGGCCGCCATCGGCCAGGGTGTCCAGCGCCGCGTGGAGATGCTCTTCCAACACCTGGAACGGCGGATTGGCGACAACGGCATGGAAGCTGCCGGACGCCGGCAGGATGTCCTTCAGATGCCGGGCGTCATGGACGCTGCGCGCGGCCAGCGGAAAGAGACCCTCCAGGATCGCGCCCCGCTGATCGGCAATCTCATTGAGGGTCAGGTTGGCCCCACAGGCTTCGGCCAGCACGGCCAGAAGGCCCGTGCCGGCGGAGGGTTCAAGGACCTGGTCGCCGGGCCGGATTTGCGCGGCCAGCACCGCCAGGGCGCCCAGCTGCGGCGGGGTCGAGAACTGGTCGAGCGCCACCTGCTCTTCACTGCGCCGCGTGTGAGTGAGGCCAAGCTCAGCGAGATTGGCGAGCAGGGCGCAGATCTCGGCGGGCGCATCCTCCAGCCGGCTGATCTGCGGCGACAGCCGGCGCAGCTGCAGCACCAGGGCCGCTTCGACCGCGTCATAGGCGTCGCGCCAGATCCAAGCGCCGTCCGCGTCCGAGCCGCCGAAGGTGGTGGTCATGACCCCCGCCACCAGCCGCCGGTCGAGCGTGCGGGATCGATTGAGCTGCGGGGTCAGGGCGCGAGCGGCGGCCAGAATGTTGGCGGCCTTGTGCGACGCGGGGTCGGACGCTCCAGCGGTCGCGAAGAGGGGAAGCATGGCGTTCATGGCGGGGATCCGTTCACCCGCGGCGGAGGGCGCCTCCCTCCAGTCCCGACGGGCTCGCCCGTCCGCCTCCCTTCCTTGACCCTTTGGTCGGCAGAGCAAGAGCCCCCGCCGGTCAGACGAGGGCTCCGCTGGATCAGGCCGCGATGGCGTCGGCGACCGCTTCGGGCTCAGCCTCGTCTTGGGCCTCGCGATCATCCGCCTCGTCGGGCTCGGCCACGTCCTCTTCAGCCGCCACGTCCGTTTCGCCATCGTCGTCGCCAAGCGCCGCCGGACGGTCCCAGGACAGCACCGCCGGGGCCCACTGCCGTTCGGCCGCCGCCTCGGCGACAAAGGTCACCAGGGCGTCCTTCTTCAGGGTCTTGGCGCGATCGTCCTCCACCCCCAGCTCTTCGAGCAGGACCAGGAGCTGGGCCTTGGAGTGGACCGCCAGATAGGCCTCGTCCGGCGTCCAGTGCGCCGAAATGTCCGCGCCGCACAGGGCGGCGATCTCGGCCGCCTCGGCCCGGGCGCCATGGCGCAGCAGGCTGGTGCGGGCCTCGCGCATGTTGAGCGACATCGCGGTCAGCTCCGCCATCAGAGCCATCTTCTCCCCGTGCGGCAGGGTCTCGACCCAGGTGATCGGCCGCAGGCCCGAGGCCCGGTAGGCGTCGCGGCGGGCGTCGAGGCGGCCCCGCACCTCGCCGTCCAGGCCCGCGATCGGCACCATCGCGCCGCGTTGGTAGCGGGTCGCAGCGATCTGCGAAGCCGAGCCGTCCAAAGCGCCGCTGGACTGCAGCGCCAGCTGCTTGAAGAGCTGCGCGACCAGCACGGTCAGGGCGGCGCTGGGGTCGTCGGCCAGGTCACGGATCAGACCGCGGGTGGCCACGTCGGTGCGGGTCTCGTGAAGGACGTGGCTCGCGCCCTCCACCTCCACATCGGCGCGGGGGACCTCGACGTCGTTGGTGACGACGCCGGGCCGGCCGCCAAGCGAAGCTGTGTCCTCATCGGCGTCCTCCTCCTCCGGCAGGTCCTCGACCGGCAGCGGGACCGAATAGAAGGTCGCCGCCAGGCCATGGCCGTCCGACGGGGTGAGCAGCACCGCGCCGATCTTGCTGCGGGTCAGCACCGCCCCGGCCGCGACGCCATAGGCGCTGACCAGGGGCGCCAACTGGGCCGGGGCCTCGTCCGCCGACGGATCGAGATCCTGCAGCACGCTCTCCAGCTGGGTCACCGCGTAGCGCGCGTCAGCGAGCGCGGTCTTCTGCGCCTCGTCCAGGTCACGCTCCCAAACATGGGCGAGGCGGAAGAAGCCGTCCGGGGCGCCGTAGCCCGCCTCACGCGCGACATAGACCGCCAGGCCCTCGGCCTTCAGGTGATCGACGATCGGCTGCACCCGTTCGCGCCAGACGCCCTGCAGGACCTCGGGATCGAGCAGGAAGTCGGGGTATTCGCCGAACAGGTCGGAGGCCACCCGGCCGCCGGCGGCCAGATAGCGGTCCATCCCGACCAGAGTGAAGCGATCGTCCTCGACCGTCGCCCGGTCATGCTCGACGACAGCGCGCAGTTGATAGTCCTGGAAGTAGCCGTCGAGCGCGGTCTGGGCGATCTCGGCCTGCTGCTTCTTGTCGGGCAGGCGGGCGAACAGCCGAACCTGCTTCAGGGTCAGCCGGCCTTGGCGCAACGCTTTGAGGACCGTCGGGTGGACGGCGGCCAGGGCCTCCAGGCGCTTGATCTCCAGCTCGGCGTAGCCGAGCGCGGTCGAGATCGCCTGGGTGTCCATCTTGGCTTTGCGCAGCTTGCCGATAGCGGTGATCACATCGGCGATGTGGACCGGCGCGTGCTCGGTATTGGGCAGCACGATGGCGGCCGCCTGTTGGGCCGGGGTCTCGGCCAGCAGGCAGTCGATCAGGTAGTCGTCACCGATGTCGCCGCGCTCGCGCAGCAGGATCAGGCCAAAGCGCCGGCGACGGCCGTCGAGCGCCATGAACGAGGCCTCGCCCTTGCGCCCAGGCCGCACGATCGGCGGGATCACTACCCCGGCGGCCAGCAGGGTGTCGGCCAGCTGCGGCACACCATCGTCGGCCGGTTCGTGGAAGCGCAGGTTCTCCTTGGCCAGGCCAAGGTCGCCGAGGCGCACCTGGATGCGGCTCATGGCGGCCGGGGAGGCGGGGACTTGATCGGTCATCGGGGTCTAGCTCCTCGCGCCTGGGCGAGGGACATCCTGCCCCTGGGCGCACCCGCCCGATTCCTTCCTCCCTCCTTTGGCGGCTCAGCTCAGGACCGGATCCAGCAGGCCCGCGGCCTCCGCCTCGTTCCAATCCCCAAAGCCCTCCGGCGGCAGGGCGACCCGCGCCTTCAACCCGGCGGCGACCAGGCCCGCGCGCAGCTGCTCGGCCGAGGCCTCGCCGTCAGCCCCGTGATCGCCGGCGATCAGCACCTCGCGCACACCCTCCGGCGGTCGCCAGTGGCGCAGGTTGCGTGTCGACATCAGCGCCCAGGCCGGCAGGGCGAAGCGCGCGCTGGCCGACAGGGTGGTGAACAGGCCCTCCGCCACCAGCATCTGCGGCGCGGCCGCATCGATGCGCACCGCGCAGCGGGCCGGCGAAGGACCGACCGTCTTGCGGCTGAGCCGCAGGTCAATCGCTCGGCGGGCGTTGGGGGCCAGGTAGGTGACCTCTACGGCGGTGAAGGCGCCTTCCTCATCGGTGATGGCCGCCAATAAGGCCGGACGATGATGGCGCGACGCGGCATAGGCCGATACCGGCGTCTCCGTGCCATGGCGCAGCACGTCGGGGCCGGGGAGGGGGCGGCTGACCCCGCGCAGCGCGCAGTGCCGTGCCGACAAGGTGCCGGCGAGCGGCCGCCCAGCCTCCCAGATCCGTAACGCCGCCAGGCGGCGCTCCAGCCCGGTCGCGGGCCCGGACGCTTGGGCGCGACGCGCCTGCGAGAGGCTGGTTGGGGCATTGTGCGCATCGACCAGGCCCTCGCCGCGCAGATAGTCCAGCACATCCTTCCAGTCGCCGTCACCGAAGGTGTGGACGATCACCCGGCCTTCCCGCAGCAGCAGCGAGACCGAACGGTCAGCGGCGCTGTGGCCGGGCGCCGGGATATTCGCCCGAAGGCCGCGATCGTAGAGATCGCCGCCCAGGGCCTGGACGATGGGTTTCAAGGACATGGGTCGATCCTCCTTTGCCCCACAAGGGTCGCCCCAAGGCCGCCTCCCTCCGCCTTCGGCCGCCGAAGGCCGGCCCAAACCCTTGGGGGGCGTTGCGGGGGACCGCCCCCGCTGGAGGGGGTAGGCGCTCAAGGCCTGCCTTTGCGACTCAGGGGGAGGGCGCTCCCCCGCCTCGCGCCTCAAGGCTCACGCCATGGCCACTCAGGGTATAGGACCCAGCAATGCGGCTCAAAAATACGACGCCTGCCCGGCAAAACCGGGCGAACTGTCACGCTTCATCGCCAACCGCCCCGCGACAGGACGGTGCTTTTCTGCCAAGTTAAGCACGATTGTAGGGGAGCAGGCCTTGCCGCAGCAGATGATGGCTGAACGGGAAACAGAAACGGAACCGCGCGAGGAGGCCTGGGTCATCGCGACCAATCCCGACTTCCCGATCCGCGCCCGCAACGTCAATTGGTTCCTGGAACGCGGCGGCTCGATCAAGGAAGTCCGGCTCACCGAGTCGGAAGCTGGCGAGTGGAGCGTCTGGCTGCGCCTGGCCGGCCGTTCGGGCGAACACCGCCTGGCCATGTTCAAGTCCGACGAACCGCGCGTCTACCGCGACGTCGCCCGCGCCATCGCCATGTGCCGTGACGACTTCGGCTACTTCGGCCCCATCACCCTGTCGACCGATCGGCAACCCGGCGGCCACAACGACCCGCACCCCACACCCACCGCCTAAGTCTCGGCGCAGCGGCATTTGCACGACGGAGGCCGCCGCTGATGGGCGTGATGGATTGGATCAAGGGGGGAGGCCGGAAGGCCGAGGTCCCCAAAGCGAACCCGGGTAAGGCGCTCTACGAGACGACCGGCAGCTTGGTCTTCATCAACGGCCGAGACTTTGTCGGCAGTTACAGCCGCTCGCCCAATGGACGCTTCCTGCTGGCCTGGCGGGATGCAAACGACGCTGGGACACGCGGCGGGGCGCGATCCAGCGGCCACGGCCGCTACATCCTGATCGAGGACGACGCGATCATCGCCGAGGGCCGCGCCGAACGTCCGAACGACGGCAAAGTCGCCGACAACGGCGTCTTCATCCTCAACGATTGGCTGTTCTTCAGCGAACGCCTCGAGGGGGTATTCCTGGCTTTCCACAAGAACGGCGCCCCGATCCTGTCGCGCCGGTTTAAGGCGAACCTCTTGGGCTCACCTCAAGGTTTGTTCGCTAGCGTGCGCCAAGAAGAACAAAAGCGGTATGAGGCCGCTGCTGCCTCATCGCAACCGATATTGTGTATTGAGTTGTGGGGTACTGAGACTACGCCGCGTTACGTTGCGCCCCGTTGCTGCGCCCCGCGAACACTTCAACCAATCGCCCTAGCTGAACCGCCTCGCGGCTTAGGCTGTGGCTCGCTGCCGTCGTCTGTTCGACCATGGCGGCGTTCTGCTGTGTGACCTGGTCCATTTCGTTTACCGCCGTGTTCACCTCGGCGAGGCCGGACGCTTGTTCTCTGGCGGCCTGCGCGATGTCCCGAACCAACCCTTCAATTCGGCTGAACTCGGAAACAACGCTGGTCAGTGCTTCGCCGACCTTGACCACAAGGTCCACACCGCTCTGGACGCTTGAAGACGCTTCAGAAATCAGCCCCTTGATCTCCTTGGCGGCATCGGCGGACCGCTGGGCGAGTGCTCTCACCTCTTGAGCGACAACCGCGAAACCCCGGCCCGCTTCGCCAGCTCGTGCGGCTTCAACGCCTGCGTTCAACGCCAGAAGATTGGTCTGGAACGCGATCTCGTCGATCACCCCGATGATTTGGCCGATCTGACGCGAAGAGGCGTCGATGCGCTCCATGGCGCTGATCGCCTGGCCCGCCACTGCGCTGGATCCGGCGACGCTGTTGCGACTTTCGGACATGGCCTGCTGCGCCATCAGGGCGCTTTCCGAGGTCTGCCGGATAGTGGCGGTCACTTCGTCCAAAGCCGCAGCCGTTTGTTCGAGACTGGCAGCCTGATGCTCGGTGCGTCGTGACAAATCATCAGCGGCGGCAGAGATCTCACGCGCACCGCTGTCGACGGCAGCCGCGCTCGCAACAACCTGCGCAATGATGTTCTGGAGCGATTGCAATGAGCTATTGAAGTTCACACGCAGCTGCTCAAATTCCTCCGGGAACGCGTTGGCGATCCGGTGCTGCAGATCGCCGGCGGCCAGGGCCCGCAGCCCCTGATCCAGCGACCGGACGACTTCGTCGCGCCGTTGCGCTTCTGCGGCAATCCGCTCTTGCTGCTCGGATCTTTCCTGCCAGACACGGGCTTCCATGGCTTCGTGCTGCTCGCGCGCCGTTCGACGCTCCAGCACCGCCTGGCGGAAAACGCCGACGGATCGGGCCATATCGCCGACCTCGTCGGGCCTTGAGCGATGCGGAACCTCTTGGGAATAGTCCCCCGCGGCCAGACGGCCCATGTAACCGGCCATATCTAGGACAGGCCGAACGACCTTGGCGCGTAGCGAAGCAACCCCGCCGATCACGACAGAGAGCATCAGCAGTGAAGTCACCGACAACAGGGCGATGATTTCGATTGTCAGCTTATTTGCCCGCTGGATCTTCTCGTCGGCGACGCGCTGAGCCTGGATCGCCATTTCGTCAATGACAAGCCGGTGGGCTTGATAGTGCATGCTGAGGTCTGAGATCGCGGCATCCATCTGCGTTGTATCGCCAGCCCTTAGCGCAGGAATGAACTGACTATCAATCACCTGCCAGAATTTCTGAACTTCGGCGTCCGATTTATTCAATGATTGCAGCAAATCGTCAGATAGCGGGTTTGCGCGCCAATACTCGCGGCGGGAATCATAATCTTGTTTCAGACTTTTTAGCTTTTTCTCGATCTCAGCCGCCCTATCCAGCTCATCTGGTCCCCGATGGGCCGTCAACAGCGCCTCTACGAGGTAGAGCGGGGGCGGAAGGATGTCGGCAATGAACGTCTGGGCCTTTGTCTGCTGCTCGGACACCGGTCCGCCAACGCGAAGCTCCATGAGCGAGAATGCCGCCGCACCTGTAGCGAGAATAAAGCCCGCAATGAGCAGCGCCGCGAAGAGGTTCAAAACCCCACTGATCCGGATTGCCATCGTTTGCATGACCTCAGACGCCCAGCCCGAAGGTTGCGCCTGAATGGTTAATGAACGGTAGAAAGCAGATGCGACAATGTGGCCCTAACGTTAGGCCTGAATATAGGCTGCCATCGCTCTCCCTAGCGATCAGAAGGAGGTATCCGCCCAATTGTCGCTTTGCTGACACCCAAAACCTTGGCTAGGTGGCGAACGCTCTCACCACTAGCGCGCTGTTGAGCGACGAAGGTGCGCTGGGCGACGGTCAGGCAGTGGCGGCGTCCAAGCTTAACACCGCGGGCTTTGGCCCGTTCACGGCCCTCGCCGGTGCGGGATCGGATCAGGTCGCGTTCGAACTCGGCCAGGCCGCCCAAAACGGTGAGCATCAATCGCCCGTGCGGCGTGGTGGTGTCCGCCCAGGTGTCGCGGACCGATCGAAACTGCGCGCCCTTCTCGGTGAGTGTGGCTAGGACGTTGAGCAGATCCCGTGTCGAGCGCGCTAGGCGGTCGAGCCGGGTGACCACAAGCACGTCGCCGGCGGCCAGCGAAGCAATGGCCTTCTTCAGTTGGGTCCGATCAGTCTTGGCTCCGGACGCGGTCTCGCTGAATACCTTCTCGCAGCCGGCCGCCGTCAGTTCGGCGACCTGCGCTGCGGCGCTCTGACCGTCGGTCGAAACCCGTGCATATCCGCAAATCATGGGCCTAATTCTGAGACTATAATCTGAGACAAGCAAGCCGCTGATATCGTTGGGACTGGCCAGCGTCTCATTTTTCAAGAATTCTGAGCCACCGCAGAAGGCGGAGAGGCTGTCCGATGGCGCGGCGAAGCTTGCTCACGGGAGAGGAACGTCAACGGCTGTTCGAGCCGCCGACTAGCGATCGCGAGATCGCCACCCTTTACACCCTGTCCCCCGATGACCTCGATTGGATCGAAGAACGACGCAATCCCGCTAACAAGCTTGGGGCCGCCTTGCAGTTGGCGCTTCTACGACATCCCGGGTTCGGATGGGGCCCTGATGCGGTCCTCGCGCCTACGCTAGTGGATTTCATCGCCGAGCAGATCCACGTGCCGCCAGGGGCGTTGGCCCGTTACGGCGCTCGAGGACAGACGAGAAGCGCCCACCTTGCGGCGCTCCGTGCTAGGCTTGGCCTCCGTGCCTTTGTCCGCTCTGATTTGCAAACGACGATCGCCATCGCGGCTGAGGCGGCGCGATCGACCGACAAGGGCGGACCAATCGTCGAAGCGGTCATGGCGCAGCTTCATCGCCTGGGCATCGCGTTTCCGTCTCCGGACACCATCGAGCGCATAGGACTGGCCGGGCGCGCCCAAGCCAGGCGACAGTCAGCCACTGACCTTCTGGCGAGTCTATCGCGGGAGCAGCTTGCGGCGCTGGACCAGCTGCTCGTCAATGACGAGAGCCTTGGTAAGTCACCGCTGGCCTGGCTGCGTGATCTGCCGGAGGCTCCAAGCGCTCTCAATATGAGCGCGCTGATGGAGCGGTTGGACTACGTTCGCGCCATTGACTTACCCCCAAAGATCGCCGACGCGATCCACGAACGGCGCTTTGATCAATATGTCCGCGAAGGGGCGATCGCCCCGGCGTTCCTGCTAGGTGGCTATAGCGTAGGACGGCGGCGCGCGACTGTGGCCGCCCAACTCCTCGATCTTGAGCGCCGGATCAGCGACGCGGCTGTCGACATGTTCGATAAGATGGTCGGTTCGCTCTTCGCCAAGGCTCGACGCGGTCGCGAGCGGCAGTATCAAGCCAGTCAGCGCGAGGTCGCCCAGCTGATGGGTCTGTTCAGTGGCGTCATCGCCTCGGTCGAGCGCGCCAGGGCCGATGGCCGGGACGTTCTTGACCAGATTGACGCTGACGTCGGCTGGTGGAAGGTGGTCGCCGCGCGGCCGAAAATCGAGGCGCTGGCCTCCCTTTCAGCTCAAGATCCATTGGTCAGCGCCGGGGAGCGATACGGCGCCCTTCGTCGCTTCGCTCCAACCTTCCTTGCTCACATGCGGTTCCGGGCCGGGACCGGTGGCGCGCCGATGCTCAAGGCGATAGCGCTGCTGAAGGAACTCAATGCCGGCGAGCGTAGACGCCTGCCAGACGATGTGCCGATGCCGTTCGCCTCAAAGGCTTGGAAGAACCTCGTTAAGCCGCCCCGGGCGCCGATCAACCGGCGTCTCTATGAAACCGCCGTCATCGCCACCCTGCGTGATCGTCTTCGCGCCGGCGACGTTTGGATCGATGGTTCGAGAGCCTACCGTAGGTTCGACGACTATTTGATCCCGCAGGACCATGTCGCCGCAGAAGCACAGTCCCTGCCAGTGACGGTTGAGATGGGCGCCTATTTGAATGAGCGGGCCAGTCTGCTCGATCAGCGTCTTGCCGCCTTTCCCC